>JANMPD010000088.1:0-3674 GCA_031369685.1 Chloroflexota bacterium
GCCTTGTTGGGCTGGACGGCGAACCCGGTCAGGTAGCTCACCAGCCGCGACGCCGCGGTCAGGTGCTCCGTCGCGACGCCGCTGCCGAGGTCCGGGAACTGTGTGGGTCGCGTCCGGAGCGCCATGACGACCTCTTCGAGGGATGCGTTGCCAGCTCGTTCGCCGAGCCCGTTGATGGTGACCTCCACCTGACGGGCGCCGGCCTGGACGGCCGCGAGCGTGTTGGCGGTGGCCAGCCCCAGATCGTTGTGGCAATGAACGCTGACCGTGGCCTGGTCACCGACGAGCTTGACGGCTCGTGCGACAAGCGCGCCGAATTCGCTCGGGATCGCGTAGCCGACCGTGTCGGGGATGTTGATCGTGGACGCGCCGGCCTCGACCACGGCCTCATAGACCTGCATCAGGAAGTCGTTATCCGTCCGCGAGGCGTCTTCAGCCGAGAATTCGATCTCGGCGTCGCGCCCGAGCTTCTCACGGCCGAAGCGGACCCATTTGACCGCCTCGGCGAGTGCCTGTTCACGGCTGATCCGGAGCTTGTGCTTGAGGTGGATGTCGCTCGTCGCGATGAACACGTGGAGATGCGGCCGCTCGGCGACGCCGATCGCCTCGATCGCCCGCTGCGGATCGCCGTCGCGGCAGCGCGCGAGGGCGGCTACCGCGATCCCGCCCTTCGTCTCCTGGGCGATCCGCCGAACCGCCTCGAAGTCGCCCGGCGATGCGGCCGGGAAACCTGCCTCGATGACGTCGACCTTGAGCCGGGCGAGCTGACGCGCAACCTCGAGCTTCTCGGACGCGGTAAGGCCGGCGCCAGGCGCCTGCTCTCCATCGCGGAGGGTGGTGTCGAAGATCCGGACGGACCCCGCCGGGACAAACGGCCCCGACGGGCGCGGTACGGCACGCCCCATCAGTACGACCCGGCCGGCTTCGGGGCCTCGGTCTGGGCCTGGGCCTGTGCCTCGCCGGCCCGGACCACGACCGGGTTCAGGAACGGCATCTGGGCTCGGAGCGCGGCCCCGACCTGCTCGATCTGATGGTCCCGATCCTGGGCGCGCAGCCGCTCGAACTCGTGGCGCCCGGTTTCGTTCTCGCGGATCCAGCGCGTTGCAAAGGAGCCGTTCTGGATCTCGGCGAGGACGTCGCGCATCGTCGCCTTGGCACCCTCCACGATCCGCGGACCGGACACGTAGTCACCGTACTCGGCCGTATCCGAGACGCTGAAGCGCATGAAGTTGAGCCCGCCGCGGTACATGAGATCGACGATGAGCTTGAGCTCGTGCATCGTCTCGAAGTACGCCAGCTCCGGCTGGTAGCCGGCCTCGACGAGCGTCTCGAACGCCGCCTTGACCAATGCCGAAACGCCCCCGCACAGGAGCGCCTGCTCGCCGAACAGGTCGGTCTCGGTCTCTTCCTTGAAGGTCGTCTCGAGGATCCCGGCCCGCATGTTGCCGAGGCCACGGGCATAGGCAAAGACCCGGGCCCTGGCCGTGCCGGTGGCGTCCTGGTGGACGGCGAACAGGGCCGGCACACCGCCACCGGCCTGATACACGCTCCGGACGAGGTGGCCGGGCCCCTTCGGCGCCACCATCCCGACGTCGATGAAGTCGGGCGGCACGATCCGGCCAAAGTGGATGTTGAACCCGTGGGCGAACATCAGGAGCTGCCCCTGTCGGAGGTTCGGCTCGATTTCCGCGTCGTAGACCGCCTTCTGCGATGTGTCCGGGACGAGGATCATGATCGCGTCCGCCGCCGTGACGGCGTCGGCCACCGTGCGGACCTCGAGACCCGCTGCCTCGGCGAGCGCCTTCGACTTCGATCCCTCGGCCAGTCCGACGATCACCTTGACCCCGGATTCGTGCAGGTTCAGGGCGTGGGCGTGACCTTGGCTGCCGTAGCCGATGATCGCCACGGTCTGGCCCTCGAGGGCCGCCGGATCGGCATCGTTGTCGTAGTACATGGGGGCGGTCATCGCTTGAGTGCCTCCTCGATGGATCCGGCGCCGCGGGTCATGACGACCGCGCCGGTGCGGACAAGTTCCTTGATTCCGTACGTTCGGACCAGGGCGACGAACGTGCCGACCTCGGTCTCGGTTCCACTGACCTCGACGATGAGGGATTCCGGTCCGAGGTCGACGACGCGACCCTTGCTGAGCTCCACGACCTTGATCACTTCACCGCGATTGCCATCGGTCGCCCGGATCTTCACCAGCGCCAGCTCATGCTCGACGGTTGGTTCGGCGGTGACGTCCTGAACCTTCAGGACGTCAATCAGTCGATAGAGCTGCTTCGCGGCCTGTTCGACGGCAACATCGTCGCCGTGAAGCGTGATGGTCATGCGGGACAGGCCCTCCTGATCGGTATGGCTGACCGCGAGGGAATCGATATTGAAGTTGCGCGCGCGCATGAGGCTGGCAACCCGGTTCAGGACGCCCGGCTTGTCGAGCACGAGCGCCACGAGCCGGTGCTGCCTGGTGTCGCCGCTCCCGGGCAGGGCACGGGGCGGTGGGGCCACGTGCGCCGGGGTCGATCCGTCGGTGCTCACTCCTCTGGCCCGCCCCAGGTTTCGATCAGGTCGGACAGGCCCTTGCCGGCCGGCATCATCGGGAAGACGTTCTGCTCGCCGGCGATTTCGAACCAGATCAACGCCGGTCCGTGGACGCCCTGGGCAAACCGGATCGCGTCGTCCACCTCCGATGGCGTCGAGGCCTTGATCGCCGGGACGCCGTACGCCTCGGCAAGCTTGAGGTAGTCGGGCCCGGGCAGATGCGCGGAGTGGTAGTTCCCGGCGTAGATGATCTCCTGCCATTGGCGGATCATCCCCAGCTTCTTGTTGTCGAACAGGGCGATCTTGACCGGGATCCGGTCCTGGACAAGGGTCATGAGTTCCTGGCTCGTCATCTGGAAGCCCCCGTCGCCGGCGATCGCCCAGACCTCGCGCTCCGGAACGCCGAGCGCAGCACCCATCGCCGCCGGCATCGAGAAGCCCATCGTTCCAAGGCCGCCCGAACTGACGTGCGTGTTGGGATGCCGGAAGCCGGCGTAGCGAGCCAGCCACATCTGGTTCTGTCCCACATCGGCAACGTAGATCGCCTCGTGATCGGACAGCTCCCCGATCCGCTGAACCACGTAGTCGGCGGACAGCAGCCCGTCCCGCCAGGCGCCGGAACCGTGCCACGAGGAGGCGGTCGAATCACGCTTCCAGTCGGCCAGCTCGTCCAGGTAGGCGCGACGGGTGTCCCGGGACGTTGGCGCGACCATCGGGGCTAGCGCTTCGAGGACCCGCCTGGCATCGCCGACGATCGGGACCTCGACGGCGACGTTCTTGCCGATCTCGGCCGGGTCGATATCGACGTGGATGATCCGGGCGTACGGGGCGAACGTGCGCACGTTGCCGGTGACCCGATCGTCAAAGCGCATCCCGATGGCGATGAGGAGGTCGGCCGACTGGATCGCCCGGTTGACGTGCTTCCAGCCGTGCATCCCCATGAAGCCGTAGGCGAGCGGGTGCTCCTCATCCATCGCCCCGATTCCGAGCAAAGTCCAGGCCACCGGGATGCTCGTCTTCTCGGCGAACGCGACCAGGTCCGCCTCGGCCCCGGCGTGGAGGATCCCGTGACCCGCCAGGATCACCGGCCGTCGGGCCTGGGCGATCTCGGCCGCGGCCGTCTTGAGCTGCCG
>JANMPD010000090.1:0-1506 GCA_031369685.1 Chloroflexota bacterium
GGGCTCGCGGCGATGAACTTGGGGACGGCGCCGACCCGCGCCGCCGCCGTGATCTTGCCGCTCGCCATGTCGATCTGGTACACGAAGCTGTCATCGACCTTGTCCGCGGGCGTGGCGAGATCCCAGCCAGGACGGGGGAACCCCTTCCCGTACATCGAATAGTTCGTGACGTAGGCCGTGCCACCATCGGGCGAGAAGGCGGCCTCTACCGGGGCACCCGACACCGATGTCGGGTAGTCGGGCCAGCCCAGGGTAGACAGGTTCACCTTGTCCCTGATGGTCCGGACGAGGTCGCCCTTGGTGTCGTACACCGTCACCGAGTGTCGATACATCATGTTCTCGGCGATTACGAAACCGTGGCCCGAGGCAACGACGGACTTAGGGCGGATCTGTCCACGGATCGTGCGGACGCGGTGCAACGTCGTCTCGTCGGTCCGTGGTCCCACCGGAGCCGTTTCGGCCACGGGGCCTGTCGGTCCTCCAGCGACGCCCCGCTCGGGAGGATTCGGGTGCTGGTGCGAGCGCGGGGCTCCAATCGGCGTGCCGGCCGTGAGACCGCTCGTGAGGGCCGGATCGTCCCCTTCGGTGGTCGCCACGCCCAGCACCGCCTGGGCTTCCGCGGTGGGTGCGGGAAATGCCGGGGACATGCTGAGCGCAAGCGCTGCGACGACGATGAGCGACCCGGCGCCCGCCCGACGTCGGGTCACGGTCACCCCGGCTGGTCGGAAGGAACCCGCAGGCCCGGCCGGGCGAGCGGTCCTCGTGGCTCGAATCCCAATGGCCGACGATCGCATCGGACTGATCCTGCCCTCCCTGTCAAGGGGTCGGATGGCGAATCCGCGCTCGGCGCGGCAATTTCGACCTCGATGTGGCGATGCGAACCTTCTGATGGACAACCGAAGCCGGGTCGAATGCTCACGCTCGTGCCGGAGTCGATCGATCCATACTGGGGCGAGGCACCCGACGACGGTGCTCACGCAATGGAGTTGTTGCATGACGACGCTCGACGATCGGACCGGAACCTTCAGGCAATTGCATGCCGCAGGCTGCTTCGTGATGCCGAACCCGTGGGACGCGGGGAGCGCGCGGGCACTGGAGCAGATGGGCTTCCGGGCCCTGGCGACTACGAGTGCCGGCTTCGCATGGACGTTGGGTCAGGCCGACAATCACGTTACCCTCGATCAGGTCCTCGAGCACCTGCGAGTTGTGGCGGCCGCCGTGAAGGTCCCCGTGAACGCGGATTTCCAGGGCGGCTTCGCGGTCGATCCGAAGCATGTCGCTGCGAACGTGAAACGTGCCGCAGCAACAGGTATCGCCGGCCTCTCGATTGAGGATTCCACGGGCGACGAGCTCGAACCGCTCTTCGAGTTCGACCTCGCGGTGGAGCGCGTGCGGGCCGCGCGGCGAGCGATCGATGAAAGCGGCACCGGCATCCTCCTGACGGGTCGCTCCGAAGGATTCGTGGTTGGACGACCCGACATTGATGAGACGGTGCGGAGACTGCGC
>JANMPD010000145.1:0-15859 GCA_031369685.1 Chloroflexota bacterium
GCCGGCCAGCGGCCGGAGGAACAGCGCCGTCAAGCTGAGGGCCCCGACCGCCACGCCCGCGCCGACCTCTCCCCCGCCGAGCGGTCCGGCGGCGAACAGCGGGACCAAGGAGATCTCGAGTCCGGCCGCCGTGAAGTACGCAAACTCGGCCAGCGACAGCGCGATGAACGCGGGCGTGAACAGGCGCGCCTCGGCCTCGGGGACCCTCGTAGCGACCGGGCTCTGGTCCATCGTGAAGGCACAATAGCCCGAGCCACTCGCTGCAGCAAGCCCGCCAGGGATAAGCCCGCGAATGGTGAATCTTGCGCATTCGCGGCAGTCGTCCACGTCGCGGTCGAGGGCGAGGGCGCGGGCTCGGCCGTCCATCAGTAGGGCGCTGACGGGAATAGGACGCCGTGTCTCCACGAGACGCGTATTACCAACCACGATGAGCAGATAGTGTCGAATCAAGCCACGTGATCACGGGGTCAGACAGCGATATGGTCGCGGTGAGCAGCTGCTCCGGCCTCGGGTAGAGTTGCGGGCGTGGGCAAAGAGACGGGGCAGCACCGTATTCACCGTAACGCGGCGCTTCTACTCGGAGCACGCCTACGACCACGCGAGCCAGATCCGAGCCGCCCGCCGCGGCGAGGCGTAGCCGGCGTGCAGGTGCGCCGTGCGGACGACGGCGACGCGGATGCGATCGCGGTGCTGGTGGCCGACGCATACGGCCACTACATCGAGCGCATCGGCCGCCGCCCGAAGCCAATGACCGCCGACCAGTACGCAGCCGTCCGTGACCACGAGGTCTGGGTCGCCAGGGACGTCGTGGACGACTCGCTCGTGGGGGTCCTGGAGCTCATCGCGGAGCCGGGTCGGCTGTTCATCGAGAACGTCGCGGTCGCACCGGGGCGGCAGGGCGCAGGCCTGGGCGGCCAGCTGCTCGACCTGGCCGAATCGGAGGCGCGACGGCGAGGCTACCGCGAGATCGGCCTCGCAACGAACGAACGGTTCGTCGAGAACCTGGCCATCTACGCGCGGCGCGGCTACCGGGAGACGGGCCGGACGCCGGCCGGCGGGACAGCCGTGGTTCAGATGTCCAAGCGACTCGATCGCGGGACGCTCACGGACGGCCGAACGGTGGACGAGGAAGCGTAGGCGGGAGGACGACGATGATCAAGATTTGGATGCGACTCTGAAGGTGACGTTTTGGCTGCTGACGTGATCGGTCGTGTTGACGGTCGAATGTCTTGATGTATGCCATCTCGCATCACCCGATGCCGGGCGAGCCCGGTCCACTGGCACTCGTCGGTGGTGATGAATTCCGCCCGGGCAACGAGGCCCATGACGAGCGGCTCGTCTAGGCTGCGAACCGCCTCGACCCGGCTGCTCCCGCGTTCATCGTCGCGTCGGCGGCCGCACGGGAGGGCGCCGACCAGGCCGTGGCCACGGCTCGCGCCTGGTTCGCCGGTCTTGGCCTCGAGGTCGAGGAGCTGCCCCTCCGAACCCGACGCCAGGCCCGCGACCGCGCGACTGTCGAACGGGCGCGCGAGGGGCGCTTCCTCTACCTCACCGGAGGCGACCCCGGGCTCGTCGTCGAGATCCTCGTCGAAACGCCGGCTTGGAAGGCGATCGTGGAGGCGTGGCGGAACGGCGCGGTCCTCGCCGGCCCTTCGGCCGGGGCGCTGGCGTTCGGCGCGTGGACGCAAGCCCGCGGGGCCGAACCCGGCAACGTTCTACGCAACGCACGGCCGGCGCTCGGGCTCGCGGCGGGCGTCGTCGTCGTGCCGCACTTCGCCACCGTAGGCCCGCCGTGGGTGCCGGCAATCCGGGGATGAGCGCGGGACCGCGAGCGAATCGCGTGTAGTCAGGGCGACCAGGACTTCCCAAACAGAAGGTCGAAGGTTCGAGACCCTTCTCCCGCTCCACTACCTCGATCTGCGTTTCGACTATGCGCTCGCGTTCGTCGCTGTCCTGCGAGATACTCCAACGCTTGGCTGATCAGGTCGCCTCGTGTCGTGCGTCGCTCCGCACGATCTCTCATGCCGGAGGTCCGCATGCATCCGTTTGGCCAACGACAGCCCCTCGCGGCTGCTGCTGCGGTGCTCTCGGTCGTGCTTGTGATTGGCGCGAGCGTCCTGCTAGCGGCGGCCTTCGGCTTCGACCCTCAGGCGTTCGCCCATCCCGGGTCGATCGTGGACAAGGGGGAGGACGTCGCCCGGCTGTTGCGCTGGGGCGCGCTCCTGGACATGGCCAGCTACCTCCCAATGGCGGTCGTGGTGGTCTACTTCCATCATCGGTTGCGCGAACGCAATCCTGAGCTCATGACCCTGCTCACCGCCGGCGGGCTGGCGTACGTGCTCATCGGGAGCATCGCCGGCGCGCTCCTGGCGGCCGCGGGGCCGCCGTTGTTTGCCGGCTATGCCTCGGCCTCGGCCGAGGGACGCGAGGCGGCACGAGTTGTCCTCGAGGCGCTCGGCAATGCCGCCCTGGTTGGGTTGTGGGGGACCCTGGAGCTGATCTGCATCGGGTTCTGGTTCCTCGGCATCGGCTGGCTGCTACGAAGCGAGTGGCGCAGATTCGCCGCGTTGTCGATCGTCGTGGGCGTGGGCATGCTGGTCGCGAGCGCACGGACCGGCCTCACCGGTCGAACGCTGGTCGAGGTTAATGGGCCGATCGACGTCGTCATCGCTGCCCCCCTCGGGTTGTTCTTCGTGTGGATCTTCTGGCTGGCCGCCCGCCTGTGGCGCAGTGCCTAATCGACACGTCAGACCGGCCCGCTCTGCGCAGGACTGAGTCTCCTTCGTCGTTCTGAACATTCACGGGCACGAGGAATGCCGTCTCACGCCGACCATGCCCGGTTTGCGCCATGGCGGTCGCGGGACCGATCCGGATCTTCACTTCGACCGAGTGGGCACCCCTCCCTCAAAGCCCGACCTTCTTCGGGAAGAACAGCCGGAACGGCCAAAGCAGCCCGGCGATCATCACGAAGAAGAGGCCCAGATCGAACTGCCAGCCGAGCCCGCCCCTGCTGTTGAGGAACTGGATGAGCAGCATGAGCGGGACCACCCAGAACACGTACCACGCCCACCTCTCAGCTCGTCGGAACGGGCCGATAGCGATGGCCGCCATCAGGACGCCACTCGTGAGCATGAAGTTGCCGAGCTGGGTCGAAATGGAGCTGACGTAACCGGGCATCCCGGGGATGCGTGCGGCGATCTCGGCCGCGGTCAACCCGGTGAAGCCCTCTGGCGAGGGCGGGTCGGGTGCGTTGCCCAGCAACAGAAACGGCGCGGCGACTGCGGCAAGGACCCCGAGAACGAAGAAGAGCAGCCAAGCGCGCCGTCCCGTGTTGGCATCGCCGACCGCGCTGATGACATTGCCCCTCACCGGACACCTCCTCGGTACGGACGGGGACCCGCTCGCCCCGATCAGGTCACCGCCACGCGGCACTTGCGCGACACTCTAACCCCGGATCCACCGGTCCACCGGGGCTGAGAGGCGCGCAAACATCGAATCAGGTGCCCATCTGAACTGGGAAGATGGCGTTTGGAGACGACCCATCAAGCCAGCAAGAGGAGCACCTGATTGATGCGATCATCGCACAGCCCCGACCGGCTCGATGTGGCGTTCGATGACGACCGCCTGGTGGCCGATGCGGGGCTCCTCCTGCCGGCCACGTTGGCCCACCACCTCGGGTTGCGCGGGCTGGTGGACGAGCACCTCGACCTGGGTGCCGCGGCCGGCCGGGCGAACGTCGGCGACAAGCTCCTGACGCTCGTCCTGTCGGCCCTCGCCGGGGGTGACTGCATCGACGATGCGAACGCCCTGCGCGCCGGCGGGACCGAGCGGATCCTGGGCCTCACGGTCAAGGCGCAGCCAGCAGGTACCTTGCGGCGCTCGTGAGGGCGGTCCAAGGGTGGCGGTCGGCCGGCTACCCACGCTACGTCGAGTGCAATCTGGGTCGCGACTACCTGAGGTGGTGGTGGACACGGCCGCGACATCTCCCCACGCGTCGGATGGCGGGGACATCCAGTGACGGAGGTTGGCGGGGAGAGATTGTTTCGTGGCAATGCGGGGCTGACGTGGCGCCCCCGCCGTCGAGGCAGGTACTCGGCACGCCGGTCCGCTGAAGCCCGCGCGAGGACGCACGATGGGTTCATAGTGGTTCGACCAGATCCGTAACGAGCACGGCTGCCCTAGCTGCGCGGCCGGGATCCACCTGGCCGATCCACGCCGGCCAATGGCACGACCCGATCTGGGGACCGGCAACCGATGATAGCCTCGTAGCACCGGCGCACCGCGCTCCCCTGGACAGGAGGCTGCGTCGGCGGCGCGAGGAGGATCGGCTCGTGGCGGACGGCCCGACAATCGACGACGTTATCAAGCGGAGCCGCCTGTTCCGTGGGCGGGACGTGATGACGTCGCTCCTGTCGGGCGGGCACATGAACAGGGCCTACGTGGTGCAGGTTGGCGACGCCAGGTACGTCGTTCGCATCCCCGGCGTCTCGAGCGGGCTGCTCGTTCCCGACCGGGCGAACGAGCGACATAACACCGTGGCGGCCGCTGCGTCGGGCGTCTCGCCCCCAGTCGTCGAGTACCTCGACGACTGGGAGGTCATGGTCCTCGAGTACGTCGAGGGCGAGACGCTGACGGACGAGACGATCGCCATGGGGGACCGGATCCCACGGGTCGCAGGTACGCTGCGGACACTCCACGGCGGCCCACGCTTCCGCACCGACTTCGACATGTTCCGCACCGCCGAGCGCTGGTTGCGGATGTGCGACGAGCAGGAGATCGCGATCCCCGAGGGGCTTCCGGAACGAATGGACCGGGTGCGTCTGGCGGCCCGGGCGCTGGCTGTCCTCGCGATGGATTCGGTCCCCAGCCACAACGATCTGAGCAGTGACAACATCATCGACGATGGCCGGCGGCTGTGGCTCATCGACTTCGAGTACAGCGGGAACAACGACCCGTGCTACGACATCGCCGACCTCGCGAGCCAGGCAGCCCTCGACGACGATCGGCGTGCGATGCTGTGCGAGGCGTATTTCGGTGTGGCCGACCCGAAGCTGCTCGCCCGGATGCGCCTGCACTCGACGATTGCGGACATCGGCTGGGCCGTCTGGGCCTCGATCCAGCATCGGGTCTCATCGCGCGAGATCGACTTTGCGAGGATCGTCAGGGCGTTCTGGGATCAGGCCCGCACCATGCTGGACTCCGAGGAGTTCCCCCGCCTGGTGCACTTGGTGTCCGGGGGCCGCGTCTCCGACTGACGACCGGACTCGCCGGTGCCGGGTAGACGGAAGGGGCCGATCGATGAGTCCGCCCGCGCTGGCGCGAGCGCGTGGGTGTCGAACCCACCGAACGGTCATCTACGCGTTCATGACTGGCATCCTCGGCGTGATCGGGCGGGGGATCTACGCCCTCGGCCTTGGGCGCACGACCAGCGGCAATGCCGTGTAGCAGTACGTCGTGGCCTGCTATCCGGTCACGCTCCACGATCAGGTCACCTGCCGGGTCGGGGCAATGACGCTGCCCGGCCGCGCTGATTCACACGATCCACCCATCGTGTCCGAGCGGGGACGGTTATCGACGCGGTGAAACACCAGAGGAACGCTCGCTTCGATCGGTCCGCTTTCCCCAACAGAAGCGAGCGCCGGGTTCGCGCTAGGGTCTGGCCACGGACGCCCTGAAACGACCCTTCTTCGGCCCGTCCAGACTGGCCGCGGAGGGAGTCCCGCGGGATCGCAAGGACGAGACCGGAGCGTTGGCCGGGTGAGGCTCGCGAGAAGTCGCTTGGCTGCGGCGTACCGCCGTCACGCTCAGCGACGCGTGAAGGTGAGAACTTCCGTCTCGTAGTTACTGCGGAACGTCGTCGTCGGCTGGGCGGCGTGATAGGTCGCCCGGTCATAGGCGCCCACGGCGCAGATGCCGAGGTCGATCGAGCGCGGTGATCCACGATGCTCCTTGACCGGCCGCGGGCCGAGCCGGTCGGTCTTGAGCGCCATGTTCCCGATATGGCGGACGAGGCGCGGGTCGCCGTCATGGGTCAGTCCGCCACCGATGACCGCGTCGTAGAACTTGGCCCACGCGGGCACCATGCGCGATGGGGACGAGGTGGCGTATTCGAGGACCGGCAACCCATCGGTGGCCCACTGCTCCATGAGCTGCGCCCAGCGGAACGGGTCGCACGGCAGTTCGACGACCCGCCGGTCGCGACACGTCTCGCGGACGACCCGATCCACGTCACCGATGTCCACCCGCCAACCGGGGTCGTCGGGCGGTCGTTCCCAGACATCGACCACGAACAGGTGCGGCGCGGCCTCGACGGTCGCCGCCAGGAGGGCCGTGCAGTCGTGGTTGAACGAGCCGTCGAAGAACAGGACGACCGGCTCGAGGGGTGCGACCACGCGGGGTGGCTGGGCTTTCCGAGCCTCGAACAGCCCTGACGGCAGGGCCGCCGTCGCGGCGTTGACCCACTGGCTCAGGCGCTTGATGCGGAACTCGGCGTCGCCCATCCCGCCGGTCATGGCCTTGCGCGCTTGCCCGGCCGGCTCGTCGCGGTCGAGGATGACCCCCAGGCCGGGGTTCGCCTTGGGCCACGCCGTTACATCGTCGAGCGTGCAGCCGTAGGGCGCCTCCCACCAGGCCATGAAGAACGACGGGTCGTCCACCTCGCCCGACGCGACCCGCTTCCCGTACTGATAGAGGGTGTAGCAGATCGAGTCCTGGCCCGTGGTGTCCGTTCGGACGCCTGGAGTCGTGACGATGAGCATGAGCGGATCACGCCGGGCGCCCATCGCCAGGGCCATCACGTCGTACAGCTCACCATTCGGCCAGGCGTGCAGCTCGTCGGCCAGGACGAGGGTCGGGGACAGCCCCTCCTTGGTGTACGCCTCGGACGATAGCGCCCGGTAGATCGAGCCGCTGGCCGGGTACTCGATGGTGTCGCGGTAGAGCTTCAGGATGCCCGACAGCTCGGGGTCCATTTCGACCGTTCGCTTGGCGGCCGCGAAGACGAGCTTGGCATGGTCCCGGTCGGCCGCGCAGGAGTAGATTTCGGCGCCCTCACCCTCGCACATGAGGCCGTACAGGGCGATCGGCGCGACCAGTCCGGTCTTGCCGTTCTTGTGGGCCATCCCCCACAGGGCCGTCCGATGCCTTCTGCGGCCCGTGGCGGGGTCTCTGGCAAGGGTGGCCCGCAGGAGTTCCGCCTGCCACGGACCAATCGCCAGCGGCGCGCCGGAGGGACCGGCGATGCTGTCCTTGGTGATCCGCCCGTACGCGCGCAGGAAGTCGAGGGCGCGCCGCCCGTCGCCGGCCTTGGCCGCCGCCGCCGGGACGGGGGTCAGGACGGCGGGCGGCTAGCCGTTAGCCCGCACGACGGCTGGCCTGCAGGCGCTGGAGGGTGGTGGACGCCGTGGTGGCGCGGCCGTTGGCATCGTGGAGCCCGACTCTCGCTGCTGGGGTGAGCCCGAGTTCGCCGGCCAGGGACCGGACGAGCGTCGCGTTGTCGCGCACGATCTGGTGGAGCGGGTTCTTGACGAGCTCGCCCGAGCGCGCCCCGCGGACGAGGGGACCCGACGCATCGAGCAGGCGACTGGTCTTCTCGTACCGGGCGACCGTCTCGCAGTAGATCCGCATGACATCGCCGTCCGCCCCCCGGATGACCCCGGTATGGCCGAACTCACGGAGGACCCGGCGCCACACCGCCTGCGCCTCGGGCGAGATGTCTTCGGGGATGGGTACGAGTTCGCCGACCGGCCGCGGCTCGTCCCGGTTGATGCGAGATGGGCGCGTCTCGCCGCGCAGGATCTTGAGCGCCGTGGGCGTCGGGGCCGGTCCGCGCCTACCCATCCGGGACCGCCGTCGAATGTGGGTAAGTCGCCTTGACAACGTGGCCGATAGCAGCCATGTTATGAGCATGACCACCAGCAGCCGACCCGAGACCAGCCAGGAACGACTCAACCGCCTGATGACCGAAGCGCAGCGACGCTTGCCGGTCGGGGCCACGATCACGTACCGACGCGGCACCGCCCGCTGGAATGGCGACGCCTGGGTGTACGGGCAGGGACGGTAAGAACGGATGGACAGCACCACGACGGAGAGCGAGATGGCCACCGACATGGCGAACTTCAACACGCTGTCCGAGGCGACCGAGCGATTCGAAGCGGCCGAGCGAGCCGTGCGCAGCGCGGAGATCCACGCGAACAGTTTGGTCCCCGGCATCCCGCTCCGCTACCAGGTCGAGGACACCCGACGACTGCGGGCTGCCGACGCCGAACTCGAGGCGGCTCGCGTCGCCTACGACCCGGCGCAGGACCTGCCCGCTCCCGAGGACTGAGCTGTGCTGACGCTCAGCGAGGCGGCCGCCCGACTCGGGGTGGCGGCCTCGACGCTGCGCCATCAGGTTCAAGCGGGGCGCCTCGGCGCCGAGCTGTACGGCAAGACCTACGTCGTCACCGAAGCCGAAGTCGAGCGGTACCGCCGCGAGTCGCTGGGGCGCCAGGGACGGCCGCCCAAGGATGATCATTCGACCCGCTCCGCCCTGACGGCCCGTGAAGTTCTGCCAGCGCTCGATGGCGATCTGGCAGTACTTCGGGTCGATCTCCATCCCGAGGCAGCGCCGGCCGAGGGCTTCGGCCGCGATGAGGGTCGTGCCTGAGCCCAGGAATGCGTCGTAGACCGCCTCGACCGCCTCGAGGTGATTGCGGATCGGGATCTCGAACAGGACCACCGGCTTTTGGGCCGGATGGTCGAACTTCGCCTCGGTCGAGCCGCCCATGATCATCTTCGGGCTGGGCGCCCGCCAGATCGTGCTCTGATGGCGGTCGCCGTGGAAGAGATTGGGGACGCCCGGCTTGCGGATCACCCAACACGGCTCGTGGCCCCAGTGATACCAGGACCGGCCCATCGCGAACAGGCCCTTGTCCCAGATCACCTGCGACGCGATCTCGAAGCCGATCCGCTCCAGACCGGCCGCGACTTCGGCGGCGTATACGCCGGCGTGCCAGACGTAGCCGACCTCGAGGCTTGGGTACGAGGGCGTAGGCGTCGGACCAGTCCACGCGGGTGTCACCCGACAGGGTCGTGTTCCGGTGGCCCTCGCTGCGGCGCGGGAATCGGATCTTGTCGCCCGGGCCGGTCTCGGTCGTCATATAGGGACCCGAGCGCCCAGGCCCCCTGCGCTTCGCCGGGGGCTCCGTGCGCATGTACGGTTTCTCGGCGGGTCCCAGGCCGCGGTACAGACCGTCCCGCCAGGTCGGGTCGAGGCTGACGCCATAGGGCGGGTCGGTCGCGAGGAGTCGAGGTGGCCGGACGCCATCGAGCAGGCGTTCCACGTTCGCCGCGTCCGTGGCGTCGCCGACGAACAGACGATGATCCCCGAGCAACCACAGTTGCCCCGGCTCGACGTAGGTGGCGGCCTCGACCTCCGGGATGAGGTCCGGGTCCTCGCGGGCCGGTCGCCGCGACCCCAGATCGCCTAGGAGCCGCAGGAGGCCGGCATCGTCGACGGTCACCTCGGCGAGCAGCTCGTTCAGCTTCGCCTCGTCGGCCGTCGCCATCGCGCCGATCGGATCGAGCGTCGCCAGGACGAGGGCCTCCTCCTCGGGCGAGAGGTCGACATACAGGACTGGCACGGAGGGCTCGTTCCGGCTGATCGCCAAGGCCACGCGCGCGTGACCGTCGACGACGAAGCCGGTCCGCCGATTGACCATCACCTGCTGGACCCAGCCCACCGTGTCGAGCGCGCCGGCCAGCGCGTTCTGCTGGTTGCGCGGATGGAGACGCCAGTTGCCGGGATTGGCGAGGAGCTGGTCGGGGGCCTCCTCGCCGGAGCCGCTGATCCGGTTGCGCCAGCCCGCGGGCGGCAGTCCGGCGGTGATCTTCGCGGTCATGCGGCGGCCTCGCATCTTCGGCCTTGACTTCCATCGCGATCGGAGTGAGTGATGGCGATGCACCTGCCAGACGAGCGGGGACGACGGAAGGGAGAACCGAGATGACGATGGACACGAAGGGCCAGTCGAGCGACGTGGCCGCCGCGGCCAGGGCGCAGGAGGCGATCGACATGTCGGAGCCGTTCACTCCGGAACGGCAGGCTGCCGTCGCGTACATGAAGACCCTCCAGAGGATCTTCGCCAAGCGCAACCGGGCCGACCGGCTCGCGCGCAACTGAAAGGATCGAACGATGACCGACATGCGGAAGTGCATCGGATCGGCGAAGTTCGGGATCGAGGCGCACGAGGCGCCGGTCAACGACTTCCCGATCCAGCCCAGCCAGAAGGACGGCCTGGGCCGGATGTGCAATCCCCACTGGAAGCAGTACGTGAGTGCGCTCGGCAGGGCCAGGACCGCGGCGAAGGCGGGCGGCTCGCCTTGCCAGCGGCCTGTGCCATCGCGCGGCGCTGCTGGTTGGAGATCGGCGCGGGCCAGAGAGCCGGAAACGATCTCCATCCACCGCTCTACATCGAGGTCCGGTAAGGTGCCGGCCGCGGATGGCACGGTCCCGAGCGTCGAGACGCCGGCCGTGAAGGTCCGGCGCCAGAAGCTCGACGCCACGCTCGCCAAGGTCGGGGTCGGGTCCGACGAGGGCCAGCGGGTCCTCGAGGCCGTCAATGGCGAGGCGCTGCGGGCGCGGGGCCGCAAGACGGAGGCCGGCGAGGCCGACGTCGAGGAGACCGGCATCGCGTAGATCACCCCGCAGCCGCACCGAGGGCCCCGGACGCCAACCCGGGGCCCTTCTGCGTGGGGTAGCGTCAGTGGCCATCCGCTCACTCATCGCGCGACCCCGTCGCCCCGTGGCGCCCGTGGGTGAAGGTGGTCAGGGTCGCTCTTCCCCGGAGCCGGCGATGCGATTGCGCCACTGGCCCAAGTGATCTCCTGGTTGACCAAAATCGAATAACCCGGCCGCGTGCGTGCTTGCTTGCCCCGCGTACCGCTCGCCGGTCACGATCTCTGCGAGGTGGCCCGCGAGCAGGTATGCGTCGTCGCTGTAGTGGAACCGGACGCCGGCCGGGAACAGCGGGGGCGCCGCGATCGCCTCCTCGATGATCGCGGCGAGTGGCGAGCGAGCGAGGAGCAGCTCCTCCAGCCGCGGTGATTCGTACCGGAGGCCCGACGTGTGCCCGAGCAGATGGCGAACGCGGACCTCCTCCCGGCCATCGCCGCGGAACCGCGGCAGGAGGTCGTGGACCCGCGTCTCCAGCGACAGGTCCCCTCGCTCGACGAGGCTCATGACCATCGCCGCGGTGAAACACTTCGAGATCGACGCGATTGGCCAGATCGATTCGGGCGAGGACGGCGTCCCGGGCGCGGCCTCGCCGGCGTAGTGCTCGACGACGATCCGGCCATCGACCGCAACGCCGACGGCGGCACCGGCGTACTCGCCGGCCGCGATCGCCTGCTCGATAACCTCCGAAACGCGGCTGCTCACCGCGCCATCATCGCCGTTCAGGCGGTCGCGAGCACCTCGCGCAGCTTCGCGGCGAACGCGTCGGCTCGTAGGACGGGGCCGCTACCATCGGCCGATGCAGGAGCTCCGTGATGTTCTGAGCGCGCTGGCCAGCACCGCGATCGTCATCGGCGTTGTCGTCGGGTTCATGCATCTGCGGGCATTGCGGTCGCAGCGACAGACCGAGCACGTTTTGCGTGCCTCCATGCCCTTCCTCGAGGAGAACCTGACCCGCGCGTATTGGCGGGTCCACAACTGGGACTACACGACCTTCGCGGACTTCCTCGCCGGCGCGACCCTCGAGGACTGGACGGACCTCGACCAGGTCACGACCTTCTTCGAGATGATGGGCGTCTTCTACAAGCGCGGCGTCGCCTCGCTCAGCCTGCTCGACGACCTCTTTGCCGGGTCGCTCCTGCTCATGTGGGCGAAGCTGGGGCCGCTCATTCGCGGCTATCGGGTGCACGCGAACGTATACGACTACGGCCTCCGCTTTGAGGGACTGGCAAAGGCGCTCGACGTGCGCCTGACTGCCCGCGACGAGGCCCACGCTCCCTTGTCTGATCCCGGCAACCGTCAAACGTATCAGCCTTCACGAACGCATTTTGAACCGGAATGCCCTGCGCTCCGCCGTAGGGTGTAGATGACCAGATCGGTCGTCTCGATGAGGGAGCGAGGCGTGCAGACGGAACTCGTCAAGCGGGCGCGACTCGGGGACCGCGAGGCCTTCGGCGTCCTGGCAGCGGGCGCCGCCGATCGGTTGTACGGGATCGCTCGACTGCTCCTTCGCGACACCGAGCTCGCGGAGGATGCAACCCAGGATGCCCTGATCCGCGCTTGGCGGGACCTGCCCACGTTGCGCGACGTGGAGCGGTTCGATGCCTGGCTGTACCGGCTCCTCGTCCGCTCCTGCACGGACATCGGTCGCAATCGGCGACGGTGGCGAACTGAGATCGCGATCCTCCCTCGAGAACCTGCTGAGGCTGATGCGTCGACGGGCCTCGCCGATCGTGACCAGATCGAGCGTGGGCTCCGTCGCCTGAACGAGGCTCAGCGAACGATCCTCGTCCTCCACTTCTACGTGGGCCTGTCTCCGGCGGAGGCGGCCGACGCACTCGACATCCCCGCCGGGACGGCGAAGTCCCGGCTGCACTACGCGATCGAGTCTCTCCGCGCGGCCTTGGCCGCCGACGGGCGGACCTCGATCGACGCGGAACGGGAGGGCCGCCTCGCATGAGCGCCAACCACGACCTCGAACGTCGGATCTCCGACCATTACGCGGCCGAGGCGCCGGCCCGGGCACCCGACTGGGTCCTGGAGCGGATCCTCACCTCCGTCGACACCACCCCACAGCGGCGGGCCATGCTCGGCCTGCCATGGAGGATCCCGACCATGCCTTCGTCCGCCAAGCTTGCCCTGACGGCCGTGGCGATTGCCGCCGTCGGTTTCGTCGGGCTGACGCTCCTGCGGGGATCGGCCATCGGTCCCGCGGCATATCCGTCGCCGACGGCATCGCCGCTGCCGGTCACGCAGCCGCCCCCGTTCACGGAGAGGTTCGACTCGCCGCTCCACGGTCTCTCCATCGGCTATCCGTCCGGCTGGCAGCCGCGGGCGGCGACGCAGCCCTGGAACCATGACGCAGTCAACTTTGGCGCGCCCGACGTGGACGTCATCTTCCACCCGACGCTCCAGGATGACCTCTACTTCGCGGTGGTCTCGGAGCGCCTCGGCGGCAAATCGGCATCGGACTGGGTCGATGCGTCCTTGCTCCCCTCTGTCGGGATCTGTACCGAGCCGAGCTCGGGAGGCAATGGGGGCGCCTATACGGTCGACGGCGCGGCTGGCTTCGCCGTGAGCTGCGGCAGTCTCGCCGCGGGCGGCCACGCCGTGGCCGTCGCGACGGCCACGCGCGGCTACATCATCTACCTCCACGTTGGGGACGAGCGGCTCCTCCAGGCGACCTACACCTGGGACTGGTTCAAGGCGGCACTCGGGACGGTCGATCTGCGCCCGGAGAAGGCGCTCGACGAGTAGCAATCTTCGGAGTCTCCGCAGGCCGGGCGGAGCACGACCGAAGTCCCAAGGCGATGCGATTGATGGGAGGGAAAGCGGAATGACGACGCACCGCGGCCTGGTCTCGGCACTCACCTTGGTCGTCGCCCTCGCAGGGTGCGCACCGACCCCGGCCGCCACGAGCCCTACGGCCTCGGTCGCGCCGTCGGCAACGGCTTTCGCTTCGGCCTCGCCGACGAGACAGGCAGTGAGCTTCCCGACTGCAGCGTTCGAGGGCATCAGCGGAAACCCGGTATCAGCGGCGATGGCGGCGGAGCTTCAGACGATCCTCGACGCCATGGCCGGCGGAGCCGGAATGGCGGCTACGGTGATGACCGCCAACGGCACCTGGAGCGGAGCGACGGGCAAGGCGGACGGTGTTCGAGACATACGGGTCAACGATCAGTTCGCCATCGCCAGCATCACCAAGGCGGTGGTCGCCGCCCAGGTGATGCAGATGGTCGAGGCCGGTGAGCTGGCCCTGGACGATCCGGCCGCCGACCACCTTCCCGCGGACCTCGATTTCGACGCCAACGGGGCGACCATCCGCCAGCTGCTGGGACACCGCAGCGGCCTTCCAGGCTATGACCCGGCGCTCTTTGATCCTGCGCTCCAGGAGAGCCCGTCAGCCGACCTGCAACGGGTCTGGACACCGGCCGAGATGCTGGGGCTGGTCCTCGCCGATCGCAACCCTCCCGGCGAGGCCTTCGAGTACAACAACACGAACTATCTGTTGCTCGGCCTGGTGATCGAGCAGGTGCGCGGCCGGCCGATCGCCGAGGTGCTGCGCAAGGGCGTCCTCAGCATCGACGGCGTTGAGCGGCTGATCTATCAACCGGGTGAAAAGCCGACCGAGCCCATGGCCATGCCGTTCGGCAAGTCGATCGCCGTACTCGAGGAGGGCGGCGGCTACTTGCCATCCCTGGCCGGTGCGAGTGTTGACGGTCCTGCGGCGGCCATGGCATCGGACTCGCCATCTCTGGCGCGCTGGTGGCGGGCGTTCTGCGCCGGCGAGATCGTCTCCCAGGCCTCGCTGGCCGAGATGACGACGATGCACGACGGGTACGGACTGGGGCTGTACGAGCCGGACCCCCCAGGGACCGTGGGGCATGGCGGCGAGCACGTCGGCTACACGTCCCTGGCAGGGTGCCTGCCGGCCGATGGCGTCGTCTTCGTGGTCTTGGCCAATCGAAGCGCAGATGTCGTCGACATCAGTGCGGTGGCGGGTCCGCTGGTTGCAACGCTGCGCTCACCTTGATGCCCTTTCCCAGGTCGGGCATGACGCGCCGAGTCGCCCGGCTGGTCGATGCCGGTCTCGTTCGTCGAGTCGACGCGAACGCCGACGGGCGCGGCGTCGTCGTTGCGCTCACCGATCCGGGCGTCGCCCGGCTGAAGGAGACCGTGCCGGTTCACGCTCGCGGGATCGCGGCGTATTTCGTGTCCCGACTCGACGATGAGGAGCTCGCCGCTCTTGCGGGCGCTCTGGATAAGGTCACCGTCGACTGCACGTTTGGCTGAGAGTGGACCGGTAGCTGCCCCGCCCTTCGCCGGTCGCGGCGAGTTGTGACCTTCGACCTCCGGCCGTCGAGTGGCTGCGGGGCGGTAAGATGCCCGCTCGCGCGCCTGTAGCTCAGTGGATAGAGTGTCGGCCTCCGAAGCCGAAGGTCGCAGGCTCGAATCCATCCCGAGGCAGCGCCGTCCGAGCAGCTCAGCGGCGATCAGCGTCGTGCCAGACCCCAGGAACGGGTCGTAGACAGCTTCGCCGGCGTCGAGGTGGTTGCGGATCGGGATGTCGAACAGGACGATCGGCTTCTGGGCCGGATGGTCGAACTTCGCCTCGGTCGAGCCGCCCATGATCATCTTCGGGCTGGGCGCCCGCCAGACCGTCGACTGGGTGTGGTGGTCGTCGAGAAAGAGGTTCGGCATACCGGGCCGCCGGACCACCCAGCACGGCTCGTGCCCCCAGTGGTACCAGCCCCGGCTCATCGCGAAGAGGCCCTTGTCCCAGATCACCTGCGACGCGATCTCGAAGCCGATCCGGAGCAGGCCCGCCGCGACGGGGCCGGCGTACACGCCGGCGTGCCAGACGTAGCCGACCTGGAGACTGGGGACGAGGGCATAGGCGTCCGACCAGTCCACTCGGGTATCACCCGAGAGGGTCGTGTTCCGGTGGCCCTCGATCCGCATGTAGGGCTTCTCACCCGGGCCGAGGCCGTTGTACAGACCGTCCCGGCGGCGAGCGGCACGATGTGATCGACGGTCAGGTCGATGGCCGGGTGGGCGTCGCGCCGGTAGCCCGGGCACCAGTTGCCGTGCTGGCCGCGCCATGCCCGCAGCACTCGCGCGCTGAGGCGCTGCCATCCCCGCGTGCTG
>JANMPD010000215.1:0-2304 GCA_031369685.1 Chloroflexota bacterium
CGGGCGGAGTGGCGCGGTCACGATCGCCACCAACATGGCCGGTCGCGGCACGGACATCAAGCTCGGCGGCGACGCGGCCGGTCTGGCGTCGGACCTGCTCCACCAGCGCGGCCTGAACCCGGCCGAGGTGGACAAGGCCACGTATGACGAGGCCCTTGCCCAGGCCAGGAAGGTCACCGACGAGGACCACGAGAAGGTGGTTGCCGCGGGCGGCCTGCACATCATCGGTACCGAGCGCCACGACAGCCGACGGATCGACAACCAGCTCCGTGGCCGGGCCGGGCGGCAGGGCGACCCGGGCTCGACACGCTTCTACCTGTCACTTGACGACGACCTCATGAAGCGCTTCGCGTCGGAGCGGGTCACCTCGATCATGGAGCGCCTCGGGCTCGATGACGACACGTACATCGAATCCGGGATCGTCGGCAAGACCATCGAGAGTGCCCAGTCCAGGGTCGAGGGCTTCAACTTCGACATTCGCAAGCGCGTCGTCGAGTTCGACGACGTCATCAATCGCCAGCGCGAGACGATCTACGCCGAACGAGACAAGGTCCTTCGCAACGAGGACCTCACCGACACGGTCCGGGCGTTCCTCGAGGAGGAGGTCGACGTGCTCGTCCACGCTCACCTCGGCCCGTCGATCGACGGGTGGGGCATGGAGAGCTTCATCGAGGCCCTCAAGCGCATGGGCGTCGGCCCCGAGGACATCACCGAGGATGAGATCTGGGACCTGCGCTCGTCCGAGGCGGTCGCGCAGCGTCTCGTCGAGGTCGTGCACGACAAGCTCGACGCCCACGAGACCGAGGTGGGCGAGGAATGGTCCATGGTCGAGCGCTTCGTGCTCCTCCGGACCATCGACTCGCTGTGGGTCGAGCACCTGACCGAGATCGACGACATGCGCCGGGGCATCGGCCTCCGGGGGTACGCCCAGGAGGATCCCCTGAACGCCTTCCGCAAGGAGGCGTTCCGCCTGTACGAAGAACTCGGCGGATTCATCCGCCACCAGGTGGCGAGCACGATCTTCCGGGTCACCATCAACCGCCAGCCGCCGACCCCGCCGGCCGGCGTCTTCCCGATGATCGGGCCCGGGCAGGCAGTTCGGAGCGTCGGTGCCGGCGCCGGAGTTGCGGGCCAGATATCCGCAGCAGCGCGCGCCTCCACGACCGGAGGCCTCGCCGGCGCCGCCTCGTCAGCCGGTGCGGGGCTGGCCGGAGCGCGACCGGCCATCGGCGGCTCCGCACCCCAGGCCATCGGCGGCTCCGCACCCCAGGCACGCCCCGGCTATACCCCGACGGGCGACAAGATCGGGCGCAACGATCCGTGCTGGTGCGGGTCCGGCATGAAGTACAAGAAGTGTCACGGTCGCTGAAACAGCCGGAAGCCTGATCGCGCCACCTGCCCGGATGTCCAGCGCGGGTCGTGTCCTGATCGGCGGGCTGCTGTGCCTGGTGTTGGTGGCGGCCTGGACCGGCTTTCGGATCCAGCAGCAGGGCAGCTCCGACGAGCAGCGACCGGCCGATGCGATCGTGGTCCTCGGTGCAGCGCAATACAACGGCCGGCCATCACCGGTGCTCGAGGCGCGGATCAGTCATGCCGTCGAGCTGTACGCGGCCGGGGTGGCCCCGCTCCTGATCGTGACGGGCGGCAAGGCCGCGGGGGATCGAACGACTGAAGCGTCGGTCGCGAGGGCCTGGGCCGAGGACCACGGTGTACCGTCGTCGGCCATCCTGGCCGAGGATCGCGGGCGGACCACGCTCGAATCGCTCGAGGCCGTCGCGGAGCTGCTTCGGGCTCGCAAGCTCACGAGCGCGGTCTTCGTGAGCGATCGCACCCACATGCTCCGGGTCCTCCGACTCGCAACGGACCAGGGGGTCACCGCCTGGGGTTCACCGACCACGACGAGCCCGGTTGACGCGGATCCGGCCCCGCGCCTGGAGGCGATCATCCATGAACTCGGCGCCCTGGCGGTCTATTTCGTCGGCGGCGGACAAGTCGTGCTCGAGGAATTCTCGCCCAGTACCTAGGCGAATGCCTCCAGATCGCGATTCGTGGCCTCGAATTTCGTGAAATTCGCGAATTCCCCCCTTGGCGAGCCGCGCACGCGCACCTATACTCGGTTCAACTTCCGTGCATCGGGGATCACGCGTCCAATCGGCACCCCCGCCCCGCGCCCCGCCCGCCGTGCCCAATGGTGTGTTGAGAGAGGGATCTGTGAAGCAGGCTGAGGAAGCGAGTTTCGTTGACCTGATCGCCTGCGAGCGAGATTGTCGTACCTGCAGTTACGCCGCCGCCCTCGACTGCGAT
>JANMPD010000217.1:0-3752 GCA_031369685.1 Chloroflexota bacterium
CGCTCGCCATGCCCACGAGGAGATCGACTTCACCTGGTGCGGCCACATCGAGGGCGGCCCCGATGGAACCATCCGCTACGAGCTTGACGGAACGTGCCACGGCGTATTCAAGTACTCGAAGATCGGATTCAACGTCCACCACGCCCTGGATCGCTCGATCGGTCACGCCTATCGTGCGGCGACGGCCACCGGGGAGCTGCGCGGCATCCTCCCGACCGTGATCGACCCCCAGCGCATCGTGGGGACCACCCTGACGGGCATGTTCGATCCGTACCGCGAGCTTGCCCTCGAGGTCGAGCCCGGGCTCGAGGTTGTGATCGCGCTCGAGGGCGACATGCTCGAGCTGCAGGACCACCGGAACTGGACAGATGGCAACTTCAAGTCCTACGCGACGCCACTCGCCCTCGGGTTCCCGTTCGACGCATCGGACGGGAAGCGGATCCGACAGGTCCTGACCATCGGCTTCTCCGGGTCGGCGCCGACCGAGGGCCGGCATGGCCCGAAGACCGCCGGGGTTCGCGCGGGCCCCCCGACGATCTCGATCGGCGCGCCGATAGGGCCGTTGCCCGCGATTGGGTTCGGAGCGGCGTCGCACGGCGAACCACTGACCCCGAGCGAGGTGGCCCGGCTCACGGTCGCTGGCCCGGCGCATCTCCGGGTTGACCTCGCCATGCATGACGACGCGGTTCCGGTCTTGCTTGGTCGGGCTGCCTCGGAGGCACGGGCCGTCGGTGCCGGCCTTGAACTCGCAATCCACGCCAACGAGACCAGCGGACCAGCCCTGTCCGGTCTCGCGGCGGCCCTCGGCACCATCGGGGTCCCGGTCGTTCGTGTGCTCGTCTACTACCTGCGCGAAGGCTTCAGCTCGCTTCTCGGGTTCACCCCGGCAGGCGTCGTCCGCCTGGTGCGCGAGCGGCTCGAGCCGATCACCGGCGCGGTTCCGTTTGCCGGCGGCACGAATCAGAATTTCAGCGACATCAACCGCGATCGCCCAACCGACCCGATCGTGACGGGCGTGTGCTTCTCGGTGAGCCCGACTGTCCACGCTGCGGACGACGCCTCGATCGTCGAGAACCTGATCGGCCAGTCCGAAGTCGTGACCATGGCTCGATCATTCGCAGATGGGCGACCGATCTCGGTAAGCCCCGTCACCATCGCGACGCGCTTTGGACCATACCCGGCTGGTCCGTCGGCGCCGGACGATCTTCCCGCCGCGGTCGATGTCCGGCAGGCCTCTCTGCTTGGGGCGTCATGGACCGTTGGTTCGCTCAAGCACCTTGCGGAGTCCGGGGCCGACAGTGTCACGTACTACGAAACGAGCGGTTGGCGTGGCGTCGTTGAGCGTGACAGCGGGCCGCCCGACCCCCGTTACCCGTCTCGGCCGGGCGACGTCTACCCGATGTTCCATGGGTTCGCTGATGTCCCAGAGTGGCGAGGCGGGACGGTACTGGCAGCACCATCTTCGCAGCCCCTCGCCGTCGAGGCGATGGTCGTCGACGACCGGACGGGTCGCCACGCCCTCGTTGCCAGCCTCCGACCGACGGCCGGTCGTGTCGTCATGACCGGCCTGGGCGGGTCAGCCACGGCAACGGTTCGAATCCTCGATGCAGCGTCGGTTCGTGCGGCGATGATGGATCCGGTGGCCTTCCGGAGCCGGGCTACGGCCTTCTCGATTCTCAATGGGCGCCTCGAGTTGGGCCTCGACGCGTATGCCGTGGTGCGGATCGACATCCCTTACGGACCCCACCCGGACGGGCCCACCATCCCGGACGGACTCCAGCGCGGTTGATCGAGGCGGGCCCAGTGCGTCAGCCGCTGCCGTTCGGCGGGGCGCAGGAGGCTCGTGGCCTGAAGACGGTCGGGATGACCACGCGGCGGGGAGGCCCGCCGTCCTCGCCCAGACGCTCGAGGAGGAGCTCCGCCGCCACCCGGCCGAGTTCAACCGTGTCGCGCGAGATTGACGCGATCGGCGGTTGGTAAAGGACGGTCAGGGGCACGTCGTCGCAGGTGACCAACGAGACGTCCCGGCCGACCACGAGGCCTGCCTCCTGAAGCACCGCGAGACAGCCGATCAGCAGCTGGTTGCCGCCGGCGATGATGGCCGTCGGGCGTTCGGAGCGCGCCAGGAGTTGGCGGGTCGCGGCCTCGCCATGGGAACGCGAGAAGGAACCAGGCAAGACGATGCTCTCGACGTCGGGACCAGCTGCAGCGAGCGCCCGCTGCATGCCGAGCGGGCGCTCCCGGCCGGGGAGTTGTTCGAGCGATCCGGAGATCAGTGCGATGCGGCGGTGCCCCAGCTCAACCAGGTGACGGACGGCCGCTTCCATTCCGGCGGCGTGATCGTTGACCGCCGCGCTCGCCCCGAGGTGCGCTTCAACCTCCCGGTCAACGACGACGACCGGTACGCCGACGGAGGCGATGGCATCGAGCGTCTCGGCATGGGTCTCGCTCGACAACGACAGGATCAGGCCGTCCACACGGCGACTCTGGAAGAAGCGAATGTGGGCGCTGTCCAGGGCAACGTTGTTCTCGGAGTTCATGAGCACGAGCGAATAACCGGCGTTGCGCAGCACGACTTCGGCGCCGACGACGATGTCCGCCATGACCGGGTTGGAAATGTCCGCAAGCACGAACCCCACGGACAGCGTCTGGCCTCGGCGGAGGCTCTGGGCCAGGAAGTCGGGCTCGTAGTCGAGTTGGGCGACCGCGTCGAGGACGCGCACCTTCATCTCGGCACTCACGTCCGGATGGCCAGAGAGCACCCGCGAGACGGAGGAGATCGCAACATCGGCTAGGTCGGCGACCTCGCGCATGCTGGCCCGTCGGCGCCGCGTTTCGCTGGACCTGCCCTCGCTCACCCTTCACCCTCCGAGCGCGCATCGTGGTGCGCGCGTTATGCCAAATGGGACGTCTGACCAGTGTTCCGGGAACGGTTGCAGCGACGGTAGCACACGGCCGCCGTGTGTCGGAAGCACGACCCTTTGGGCGAGCCGGCGCGAGGCCCTGACCTTCACCGGCGCCCGCTCGCACAGCAAAAACAAGAATGCATTCCAGAAACGTTGACAATCATGATCCGAGGTCCCGATACTTGCCGGGACTTGCCCCGGTGGACCCCAGTTCGCTGGCACTCAAGACGCGGAGGAGATACCCCTATGCGCTTCGGTTCCGGCAGACTTCTGCCCCTTCTTGCTGCAACGGCGCTCATCGCCGTCGCCTGCGGTTCCACCCCGGCCGCGACCACGGCCCCCACGGACGCGGTGGTCGCAACCGACGCCCCAACGGCCGCCCCGCAGGGAGCGCCGTACACGGCCACCCTCAAGGATGGCTCCACCTTCACCCTGAACCCGCGCGTCGCCGACAAGCTCGCCAAGGGCGAACCGATCAACTACGTCTTCTCCTATGGATCCACGGCCATCCCGCTCTTTTCGCCGCAGTACAAGGCGGGCTACGAGCGAACGTTGCCCGAGGCCCAGAAGATCCTGCCGATGAACGGCCAGGCGATCGCCCCTGCCTCCGCTGTGCAGGACAGCAACGAGCAGATCGCCCAGATTGACGCGCTGTTCAAGGCGGACCAGATCGACTGCCTGTCGATCCAGTCAACCGGTGACAACGCGTTCACCAAGATCGTCAACGACATCATGGCCACTGGCATCCCAGTGTTCACGGTCGGCGTTCAGTCGAACGGCAACGAGTTCACGAACTTCACGCAGATCTCCCTGAAGGAAGGCGCTCAGGCAGCCGGCATCGTCGTC
>JANMPD010000235.1:0-2229 GCA_031369685.1 Chloroflexota bacterium
CCGCCGCGCCAACGGGCCGTCCTGATCCTGCGCGACGTGCTGGCCTGGCAGGCGGTCGAGGTCGGCGAGCTGCTCGAAATCTCCGTCTCCGCGGCGAACAGCGCGCTCCACCGGGCACGGACGACGATCTCGAGTCAGTACAACCGGCCGAACCGCATCGCTGCGCGTCTGCCGGCGGCTGAGCCCGGAGGTCTTCGCGCGCTCCTGGAGCGATATGTCCGGGCATGGGAGACCGCCGATGTGGCCGGTCTCGTCGCGCTGCTGCGCGAGGACGCCGTCGTGTCCATGCCACCGGCCGTGCTGATTCGTGGTCGGGAGGCGATCGGCGCGTTCCTTGCGGACTCGGTCTTCGCGGGCGGTGTCAGGATCCGACTCGTCCCGATCAACGCCAATCGAATGCCGGCCTTCGCCCTGTACTCAGTTGTCGGGGCAGGCGCGCTCCAGCTCTACGCCCTGCTCGTGGTCGACGTCTCCGCTACGACTGTCGACCGGATGAGCGTGTTCACGAACCCTCGCCTGGAGGCGAGGTTCGGCCTCGCGAACGCATTGCCGGCCTGAGGGATCAGGCGGCCATCGGCTCACGACGCAGGCTCATCCAGGTCCAGATCGCGAACAGGACGTCGCCCGGCGTGAAGAGCAGCAGGTTCCAGGACGTGAAGCCGGCGGCGGCGAACGCGGCGAAGAAGCCCACCACGGCGAAGCGAATCGGCACACTCGCCACGAAGGTGGCGCGGTATTCGTTCCGGGCCGCGATGAAGTAGAAGATCGACAGGAAGATCACGGTCATCCCGGCCACCCGGATCCAGACCTCCGTGGCCTCGGGGAGCCCGAAGATCGGGAGCGGCAGGTTCGGGATGAGCGTGAGTGTCGCGCCAAGACCGAAGACGTAGATCGAATACACGAGGATGCTGCGGGCGGCTGCGCTCATGGGTGCTCCTACACGAGATGCATTGACACCCATCTAACGGGCGTCAGAGCCAAAACTGTTCGGTATCGCGAAGGACCGGCGCTGACGGATCCGCGGGTCCAGGAAATCCGGTCACGACTCCACCTCGCCGGAGTGCCCCGACCGGAGCGCGAGCAGTCCGAGGGCGCCGCACGCAATCAGCATCAGGCTCCCGCCGACGAGGGCAGCGGCACCCCCGACGAGGTGGAGCGCCGGCGTGTCCATCGACGTGTAGGCGAAGACGGAGTTGACGAGCACTCCGGCCACCACCGCGAGCAGCAGGCCACTGACGAACAGGACGCCGATCCGACGTGGACGACCCGGCGATCGCAGGAGCGCGATGACGGTCAACGGGCCGCCGAGAAGCATCGCGAGCCCGCCCACGAACAACAGGATGACGGCCGGCCAACTCTCGAGGGGATCGTAGGTCAGTGTCGCAGCGATCGCCGCCGAGCCCAAATTGGCCAGCAGCCCGACGCCGAGGAGGACGAAACCGATTCGCAGCGACCGGCGGTCCAGCGGCTGCGCTCCCACCAGCCCGACGAGGCCGAACCCGAGTCCACCAAACGCGAGGGCGGCGGCCAGGACAAGGCCACCAACGTCGCGAACACCGAGCCCGACCGACCCTCCGGTGGCGAAGATCCCAGCCACGACGATGGCGAGCAGGCACGCTCCCAGGAGGAGGATCCCGCCGATGAGTCCGAGTCGCATGTCAGATACCCCTTCTGTGCTGGTCCGTTGATGCGCCGGCCGAGGCCCGCGCGATTGGCACGTCGGCAGATGTCCCCACCGCGCGATCGATGAACGTCGTGACCCACTGGCCCCACTCGTCCGGGCAGGTGTCCACGACGATGCCGTGCGTGGCGCCGGCGCACAGGTGCTGCTCGACCGAAACCCCCGCCGCCTGCGCCGCGGCGTAGATGACATCGACACTCTGTGACGGGATGTCGTGTGCATCGGCTGCTCCGTGAACCAGCAGCAGCGGCCGCTCGCCGAGGTGGGCAATGGCCCTGGCTGGATCGGCATCCATCAGGTCGAGGCCGGTGCGAACCCAGACGCCGGCGAGGATCGCGGCTGTGCCCGGGTGCGCCGGGTAGCCCGAGTCGACTTCCAGACGGCGCTCAACGATGTTCGCGACATAGGCGTGGGTCGAATCAAGGATCAGGGCTTCGATACGCTGATCCGAGGCGGCAGCCAGCGCGGACGTGCCGCCGCCCATCGAGTTACCCATGACCACGAGATGGGCCGGGTGCTTGGTCCGCTCGACCCAGTCGATCACGGCC
>JANMPD010000042.1:0-16534 GCA_031369685.1 Chloroflexota bacterium
CCGATGGGCCTGCCGCCACGCCCCTGACCCGCCGCCACGCCCGATGGGCCTGCCGCCACGCCCCTGACCCGCCGCCACGCCCGATGGGCCTGCCGCCACGCCCCTGACCCGCCGCCACGCCCCTGACCCGCGGCCGCGCCCGATGGGCCTGCCGCCACGCCCGATTCTGTCAATTCCAACTCACGCGGGAGCAGATCAAGGACTTCTCGTCCCATGCGCCCCCAGCCGGGAATTTGTCACGAACCTCGCCCTGGGCCACGCTCGTGGCTCGAGGATCGGACGCTGACCCGGTGACGAGGTCCCGCCTGCGTCAGATCTGACAAGAACAGAACCCCCGCGATCGGTCCACGTGGTTCCTTGATCCAGCGTCGAACTTCGACGTTGCGTGCCGGAAGCGCTCGATCGAAGGTCGCAGCGAAGACATCGAGCCTTCTGCGGGCTGTTCGATCTTCCGGCAGGACCAGGAGTCGAGCGACCGGGCCGGTCGGCCAGCCCTGATCGCGCGCGATCGATGGAGCAAGTCGGGCCTTGCGATCCAACGACGACAGCATCGCCTGGATGTCCGGAACGACGGACTTGACCTCGACGACGAGGAGCTGCCCGTCCACCGGGTGTCGGGCGAAGATATCGATCGATCCCCGCTCCGGACCGATCCGGAATGTCACCTCCGGAATCGCCGTCCAGCCGGCCGTCTCGAGCCGTCGCATCATCCCGTCCACGAGATGCGCGTGGTCGCGGTCGAGTAGGCGATCGAGGTCCTCGCCCTGCCACATGACGTGCAGAGTCAACCGGGCGCCAAGCTGATCGGCAAGGCGGCTCAGTGCGCGCACTGAGAGGCGGTCGGCGCCTCCGCGCTCGACCCTCGAGATCGCCGAATCCGACAGGCCTGCCCTTCGACCCAGCTGATCCTGGGTCCATTGCCGCCGTCGCCGAAGTGCGCGAAGCGAGAGTCCGAGGCGGACTGAGTCCATCGCCATAGCGTGACCTCCGGGCGTTTGACCGCGCTCATCTGCGGATCACGTCGAAGCCACCGCTGGTCGCCATCGGTTCGGCGCCCGGTTCGGCGCCCGGCTCGTCGCCATCGGTTCGGCGCCCGCTGGTCGCCATCGGCTCGTCGCCCGGTTCGGCGCCCGGCTCGTCGCCCGGTTCGGCGCCCCGGCCCGGCGCCCCGGTTCGGCGAGCCCGCCCGGCGCCCCGGCTCGGCGCCCCGGTTCGGCGCCCCGGTTCGACGGCCGGCTGCCACCGACCCCCAGCACCCCCACGGCCGCCGCGCGCTAGGATTCGACGCGATGCCCGATGAAACCGCGACTCCGCCGCTTATCCGCGCGCGCGGCCTGACCAAGCGGTTCGGCACGTTCACGGCAGTTGACACCATCGACTTCGACGTTGCCCCGGGCGAGGCATTCGGGTTCCTCGGGCCGAACGGCGCCGGCAAGACATCAACGATGCGGATGATCGGCTGCACATCCCCGGCCAGTGGGGGCACGCTCAGCGTGCTCGGGATGGACCCGGACACGCAGGGACCGGAGATCCGGGGCCGGCTGGGCGTGGTCCCCCAGGCAGACACGCTCGACGAAGAGCTGACGGTCCGCGAGAACCTCGTGATCTACGGCCGGTACTTCGGGCTGAGCCGGTCCGAGTGCGGGCGACGCGCCGACGAGCTGCTCGACTTCGCGCAGCTCACCGAACGGCGTGACAGCCGCGTTGAGCCGCTCAGCGGCGGTATGAAACGGCGCCTCACGATCGCCCGTGCCCTGATCAACGAACCGGACATGCTGCTCCTCGATGAGCCGACGACGGGCCTCGATCCCCAGGCTCGGCATCTGCTCTGGGATCGTCTCTATCGGCTCAAGCAACGCGGCGTCACCCTGGTCCTGACGACCCACTACATGGACGAGGCCGAGCAGCTGTGCGATCGGCTGGTCGTCATGGACAAGGCCAAGATCGTGGCAGAAGGTTCGCCGCGCGCTCTGATCGAGCAGTACAGCACCCGGGAGGTCGCCGAGCTCCGTTTCCCGGTCGGGATCCAGGAGACACTGGAGGGTCAGCTCGATGGCCTGGCCGATCGCATCGAGCACCTGCCGGATCGATTGCTGCTCTATGCCAATGACGGCGAGGCCGTCGCGGTTGCCGTCCATGAGCGTGGACTTCGGCCCGAGACCGTTCTTGTGCGCAGATCCACCCTCGAGGACGTGTTCCTGCGCCTGACCGGCCGGACCCTGGTCGACTGAGAGCTCGGCCGGGATGACCACCCTTCCGTGCGAGGACCTGCCGCCGATCGCCAGGCCCGCACCGCCATCGGCGCTCGCCGCCGCCGGCCGGGTGTTCGAGCATCGGCTCTACCAGTACCGGCGGTCGTATCGGGGATCGATCTTCACGTCGTTCGTGAACCCGACGCTGTTCCTGCTCGCAATGGGCATGGGCCTCGGCAGTTACGTGAACGCTCAGAGCCCCGACGCGTTCGGTCGGGTCCCGTATCTCCGCTTCCTAGCGCCGGGTTTGCTGGTCGGCTCGGCCATGCAGGTCGCAATCTTCGAGTCGACATTCCCGGTCATGATCGGCCTCGTCTGGCGGCGGATCTTCCACGCGATGTACGCGACGCCGATCGGACCGCGCGCCGTGGCCGTCGGAACGATGCTCTGGATCGCGTTCCGCCTGGCGCTCGTGTCGAGCGTGTTCCTGCTGGTCAGTGCGTTCTTCGGAGCGGTTGTATCGCCGCTCGCACTGCTGGCGATCCCGGCGGCGGTCCTGACCGGTCTCGCCTTCGCCGGCGGCATGGGCGCGTTCATGGCCACCCGCCGAAACCCGAACGCCTTCAGCGCGATATTCCGCTGGGTCATCACGCCGCTGTTCCTGTTCAGCGGCACCTTCTTCCCACTCGACAGCCTGCCCCCGTCGATCCAGCCGATTGCCTGGATCTCGCCACTCTGGCACGGCGTGGAGCTGGCCCGCGGCGCGATGCTCGGCACGCTGCTCGAGAATCCCGTTCGGGCACTGGTCCACGTGGGCGTGCTCCTCACCCTGGTCGGGGTCGGCGGCGCGCTGTTCGTGCGGAACGTGCGGCGGAAGCTCGCCGCATGACACCCCGCACGACATCCAGGGCGATGGCATGAACGCCGCATCGATGACAGGCGTGCGCCCGGCAACCCGGGTGCCACGCGCGTGGCATCTCATCGAGCGCAACCTGTTCGTGTACCGGCGGACCTGGACGATCATCGTGTCCGGGTTCTTCGAGCCGCTGTTCTACCTCGTCGGCATCGGGTACGGGCTGGGTCGACTGATCGGGGATGTCACGGGACCTGGCGGCGCGCCCATCCCATACGCAATGTTCGTCGCCCCGGCACTCCTCGCCACGGGCGCGATGAACGGGGCCGTCAACGAGGCGACTTTCAACTTCTTCTTCAAGCTCAACTACAACCGGACGTTCGCTTCGATCCTCGCAACGCCGTTGGCGGTCCGCGACGTTGCCGTGGGTGAACTTGCATGGGCTCTCGTGCGGGGTGGCCTGTACGCGATCGGCTTCCTGGCGGTCATCACGATTCTCGGCCTGGCGAGCTCGCCCTTGGCCATCCTGGCGCTGCCCGCCGCCTTGCTCCTTGCGTTTGCCACCGGCGCGGTCGGCATGGCCGCGACGTCGTTCATGCGAACGCCCACCGGCTTCGACCTGATCAACATCATCGTCCTGCCGATGTTCCTGTTCTCGGCCACGTTCTATCCCATCGAAACCTACCCGGAGGCGATCCGCGGGATTGTGGCGTGGACGCCGTTGTACCAGGGAGTCGCGCTGATCCGCGGCCTGACCGTCGGGGTGCTGGGCCCGGAGATGCTGTTTCACGTCGCGTACCTGATCGTCATGGGCGCCATCGGCCTGTGGATCACGTCCCGCCGCCTCGATCGGTTGCTGCTCAAGTGAACGGGGCGCCTGATCGCGGGGCTCCGGCCGGCGGCGCTCCGGCCGGCGACGCTCCGGCCGGCGGCGCTCCGGCCAGCGGCGCGCCTGGCCACGACGCTCCAACCGGCGACGCGCCCGATCTCATGGCTGCTCGTGACGTCGCGCTTGAGGTGCTGCGGGACGAGATCGTCGAGTGCCGGCTCTGCCCCCGGCTGGTCGAGTGGCGGGAGCAGGTGGCACGCGACAAGGTCGCCCGTTTCAGGGACGAGACGTACTGGGGAAGACCGGCGCCGGGCTTCGGCGATCCGGCCGCGCGGCTGCTGATCATCGGGCTCGCGCCGGCGGCTCACGGTGCCAACCGGACCGGTCGCGTGTTTACCGGCGATGCGTCGGGCGATTTCCTGTGGTCGGCGCTCCACTCGATCGGGTTGGCGGACCGCGCATCCAGTCGACGCGCCGACGATGGCCTGACCCTGACTGGCGTCCGGATCGTGGCGGCGGTCCGCTGCGCTCCGCCCGCGAACAAGCCCACCATCGATGAGCGCGACAACTGCGCCCCGTTCCTGCGTCGCGAGATGGCGCTGCTCGACGAGGTTCGCGTCGTCCTGGCCCTCGGCCAGTTCGGCTGGGACGCGGCTCTCCGAGCCTTCGCTGCGGATGGCGCGGACATCCCGACCCCGAAGCCCAGATTCGGGCACGGCGCCGAGGTCAGGATCGGGGCACGAACACTGGTCGGTTCATATCACCCGAGTCAGCAGAACACGTTCACCGGCCGGCTGACGGTGCCGATGTTCGACGCCGTACTCTGGCAGGCGAAGAACCTCGCCGGGCTCTGATGCCGTTCTGCGCTGATCAGGGCCCGGTCATGTACGGCGTCAGCCCCTGGAGGACCGCGTCGCTGACGGCGCCGGTGCCGCCGAGGACGATGATGTTCGCGGGTTGGAGGCGGGTCAGTTCGGCCGCCGTCGACGCGTTGATCGCCCCGGTCGCACTGACCAGCAGCACGGGACCCTTGATCGTTCCAGCCGCGGCCGCACCGGCGAGCGCGTCGGGGAAGTTGTAGGCATTCGCGATGTAGGCCACGTCGGCACCAGGGGCAAAGGTAGCGGCGCTGATCGCCGCGGCGGTGCTGAAGCGGGTTGCCCCGGCCAGCCGGGTCGGCCCGACTTCGCTGACCTTGACCACCGTCGTCTTCCAAAGCCCGCCGGCCGTGCTTGCCGATGCCGGGACCCACACGCCGCGCGGATCCGTAGGCTCAGGCGACAGCATGAGGTAGTCGCCCCACCGGGTGCCCGCATGGGTGGCGGTTCCTGCGAGGACGACTGTTGGCGTCCGCCAATTGCCTGCTGGGTCGGTCCCCTTTCGGTAGGTCACGAGCGTGGAGATCGGCCCGGGCGCCGTCGCCGAAGCCTGGGACCAGCCGACGAATGCGGTTCCGGCGCCGTCGACGGTTACGCCCGGAACGAAGGCGTCGATGTTGGGTCCGCCGATCAGGAAGTCCTGGACCTTGGCATGGCTCGAGGCTGTGCTGAATGCGGTGATCCGGGCACAGGTTCTCGTTGCTGATGTCCCGGCCGGAGTGCAGGCGGAGGTTGATGGGAACCACAGAACCCCATTTGCGAAGGTCGCATCCGTTGGCCTGCTGTCGACCGGCTGATCACCGGCCGACAGGGCGAGCGGCGTCGGCGGCTCGACCAGCGCGGGAAGCAACGGGCCTCCGGTCGTCAGGTTCGTCGGCGAAGCGACGGACACCGTACCCGCCTTGACGCTCCCAGTAATGGGCAGATACCCGATGTCCTGTCGATCCGGCCCGGAGGCGATCCCGACCACCGCGGGCAGGGTGGAGCCCGCGGTCCGGCCAATGGCCGGGCGCATGGAGAAATAGGTGGGCCCGGCCGAGAACTCGGCGAAGACCGGGGTCGCGGTCGAGAAGACCTGTGCCGTGTCCAGAACCAGCAGGTCGATCCCGAGGTACGAGCCCCCGTTCCAACCCGACCAGTCGTAAGCGTTCGTGGAAATCGCGATCTTGTCGCTCGAGATGCCGAGCCCGGGGAAGTCCGAGAGCACGTAGTCGACGTACCATGCCCGCACAATCCAGGTCCCCGTCGGATCCGCGGTGGTGGATACCGCGAGATGGATGTACGACGTGTCGGCGTCCGCACTGAGTTCAATCGCCACCCAGCGGCCATGCAGGGCATCCCAGATGATTCTGGGGTCCGTATTGATATTGCCGCCAGATGCCTGGAAGAACGTCGCGAGATCGACCTCGTGGAGCAGCACGCCCGAGCGGTCCATCATCCTGATCGAAAGGTTGGTGGCCTCGACAACGTGGCTGGGGCCCGCCGCCACGGATGGGTCGGACGGCTCGATGCAGGACAAACAGCCCTCCATCGTTGCTCCCGGCAGAACCGACGTGGATGCGACCGGGCCCGGACCCGTCAACGTCGCGTACGGGGTCAGTTGCGCTGCTGCGTCGCGTCCGATCAATTCGACGTGCCCGGCCCCGCGCGCGGTGTCATCCGTCCAGTCGAGACTGGCGTGGTACGTCGCGGCTAGGAAGCTGACAGGGTTGAACGCGAAGGTGATAGAGCAGCTCGCGGCTGGTGCCACAGCTACGCCGGCGCAGCCATCGCTCGTGATCGAGAAGCGGGCCGCGTCCGCGCCCGAAAGCGACGAAGCTGCCATGTGGAGACCACCCGAGCCCGTGCTCGTGACGATCACGGTCCGCGATGAGGACTGCCCGGCCGGCACGATGCCAGCGTCCGCGGATGGCGGGGCCGACTTGGCCGCCCACGGCACGCTGGAATCGAAGCGGGCTTCACCAAACAAGGCCGGCACAAAGCCTTCACAGTGCTGCTCGAACGTCGCGGCGAAGGTCGTGACGGACCCGTCGCCGGCCCAGGTGATCTCGGACACAACAAACCGGCCGGTCAGGGTATTGCAACCGTGGCCATCTCCGTAGATGTCCAATCCCGGCTGTCCAAGTCCTGCCGAGGTGGCCCGGACCGCCCCGCTGTACGTTCCCACCACCAGGGAAGTGGTGGGCGGCGCAGCGAAGACGGCCGCCCAAGTGTGTCCTGGCGCCACCACCGCAAGGCTGACGCTGTTTGTGCCGACATGGGAGGCGGTGATCGTCGAGTCGGCACTTGTGTAGGCCTGCTGGACGCCCGTTCCGATCCAGTCGCCCGGATCGCTGTCGAGTATCAGGGCTGAGACGGAGGGCGGCGTCACCACCTCGGGGCTGACCGGGCCTGTGGGCTGGGCATGGGCCGGCGTCGAGGATGGTCCGAATCGCCCGAGCATGGGCATTGCCGCCCGGGGCGTACTGGTGCCGTACGGGGCGAGTTGTGCCACGTCTACGACGCGTGACGGCAGGGCGTGGTGGCGACCGCCGTTGGACTGGTCAACACGCTCGAGCCCGGAGCCCGGGGCGCGGGCAGGCTGGGCTGGCGGGCGGGCGGCGATGGGCGCGGGCAGGGCCGAGGCAAGGAGGCCGGCGATCACGACCGCCCTCAGGATGTTGGTCCAGCTCACGAATTACCCTCCACGATGACACCGTCGTTGATCCACCCGAAACGCCCCCGGGTCGGTTGACAGCACGCTTGTCATGCAGCCCACATGTCACCAACGCCGAGCCCAGCCTCGGAGGTGGCTTCATGGCCGCGAAGTTGAGAGACTACTCCTCGCCCACCCGAAGGTGGCTCCCACAGGCGCACGCTCACGACGTTGCACCATGGTCCAGTCCGGCACCCTGCCATCGGCTCGGCGCCGTCCTCCCTTAGACTTCCCGCTGCATGGCTACCACCACCGACTACTATGCGACGCTCGGCGTCGATCGCGGCGCGACGGACGCCGAGATCAAGAAGGCATTCCGGAAACTCGCCCAGCAATGGCATCCGGATGTCAACAGCGATCCAACCGCACACGCGCGGTTCACCGAGATCAACGCGGCCTACCAGATCCTGTCCGACCCCGAGCGTCGGCAGCGCTACGACGTGTTTGGGAGCGCCGGGGTCGAGGGCGATCCGAACATGGCGGGCTTCGGCGGTTTTGCCGACATCTTCGACGCCTTCTTCGGCGGGGCGGCGGCGGGTGCAGGTGGGCGGCGCGGCCGGCCGGCGGGCGGCTCGGACCTTCGCTACGACCTCAGGATCACCTTCACGGAAGCGGTCCTCGGCACCGAGAAGGAAATCGAATTCCCCGTGCTCGGGCGATGCGAGACCTGCGACGGCTCGGGCGCCAAGCCCGGGACCCAGGCCACGGCCTGCCCTCAGTGCAACGGTCGCGGCGAGGTCCGCTCGATCCGGCAGACGATGCTCGGGCAGATGGTGAACGTGACGGCCTGCCCGAAGTGCCACGGCGACGGCAAGATCGTGGAGACGCCGTGCGAGACGTGCCGGGGGGACGGCCGAACGGAGCGCAAGAAGGCGATTCGTGTCTCGATCCCTGCCGGCATCGACGAGGGCCATCAGATCCGCCTGTCCAACGAGGGCGAGACTGGCCCGCGCGGTGGTCCTGCCGGGAGCCTCTATGTCGCCGTTCACGTCGCGCCCCATCCGACCCTGAAGCGGGATGGCACGGAGCTCTATTACGAGGCCTCGGTGGGCGTGGCCCAGGCGGCGCTCGGGACGAGGATCATCGTGCCGACCGTGGAAGGGGAGGAGGATGTCGAGGTCAAGGCCGGTACCCAACCCGGAACGGAGATTCGCCTCCGGGGTCGCGGCGTGCCCCACCTTCGGAGAACGGGCTCGCGCGGGGACCTGCACGTGATCGTCGATGTCGTCGTTCCGACCCGTCTTTCAAAGGCGGAACGTGAAGCGCTCCACGCCTATGCCGAGGCCGCGGGTGAGATCGTCGCCGACGGTGGCGGCATTCTCGATCGCGTTCGTGACGCGCTCGGCTGAGGGTCGGGGACCCGGTACGCCCGCGCCTCGGCGCACCCCCACCCCAACGCCCGAGGCACGATCCGGATCCTGGCTGGAGCTTGCCGTCGAGGCCGACCTGGAGGCCGTCGAAGCCGTCAGCGAGATCCTCGGCCGACTGGCTCCCGGCGGAACCAGCGTCGAGCCGGGTTTCGAGCTCGTGGACGAGGGGCTTGGCGCCAGGATCGATCCCGCTCGCCCGGCCGTCGTGCGTGCCTACATCCCGGCCGAGGATCCGGCTGCCGTCCGGCGAGCAATCGACTCCACGGAGGAGGCGTTGTCCCACCTGCAGGCCTTCGGTCTGCGGCCCATCGGCGAGCTCCGAACGAGGGCCGTCGCCGAAGCCGACTGGGCTGGTGCATGGAAAGCGTATTTCCCGGTCATGCGAATCGGGAAGCGGCTCGTGATCAAGCCGACCTGGCGGCGCCATCGGAGCAGGCCAGGGGACGTGATCATCGCGCTCGATCCGGGCATGGCCTTCGGGACCGGGCTCCATCCGACGACGCGCCTGAGCCTCGCGGCGCTAGAGCGCTCTGCCGAGCGCGGCGAACTGACCCGGGCGCGCGTGCTCGATGTCGGCTGCGGCTCCGGGATCCTGGCGATCGCTGCGGCCCGCCTCGGCGCGGCGGACATCCTTGGCGTGGACGTCGATCCGATCGCCATCGAAGCGACGGAGGCGAATGCGCATCGCAATCGGCTCGCCCGGGTGATCCGCACCCGGCTCGGCACCCTGCCGAGCGGCGAACCGGCTCATGATCTGTTGCTCGCCAATCTCATCGCTTCCGTGCTGATCGCCCTGGCCCCCGATCTCCATGCCGAGCTGCGGCCGGGTGGCGTGACCCTGGCTTCGGGGATCTTCACCGACCGCGAGGCCGACGTGGTCGCCGCATTCCGCGCCGCCGGCCTCGACATCTTCGAGCGAACCGTCGAGGGCGACTGGGTGGCGTTGGCCGCTCGACGACCAGACTGACCACCATCGCCGGCGGCGTTCTCAGCGAGCGTCGGGCCGAGGTGGCGTTCGGTCTTGGCGGCTCCGGGGTTCACTCGGGCTGTTCTCGACGGTCCGCCTCTACAATCAACCCGATGCCCGCAACGTGGTTTCCCATCGTTCTGGTCCTGCACATCGTGCTTGCCGTCTCGCTGTTCCTGCCGTCGGTCCTGCTGCCGTTTACGCTGCGAACGCGCCGTGCCACGTCGGAATCGACCGGCCGGTTCATGCGGGCCCTGCTGGCGATGCAGGCGCGTGGGACGGCGATCATCGGCCTGGGCCTGGCGATCAGCGGCGTCGCGCTCGTCTCGACCCTCGGTTTTCGCCTGTTCGAGCAGCCCTGGCTGCTGGTCGCCCTCGCCATCTACGCGGCGAACCTGGTGGTCGCGTACTTCATCCAGCGCCCGAACCTGCGACCGCTGCTCGGGATCCGGGCCTCGGTCGATGATCGAGTCTGGGCGAGCCGTGCGCGACGCCAACGATATATTTCCTACCTGATGGCGGGCATGATCGGCACGATCGGGTTCCTGATGAGCACGAAGCCGGTCCTCTGGTGATCCGATGACCATCGAGTCACTGGATGGCTGCCTGTTCTGTCGGATCGTTGCCGGCGACGTGCCCTCCGCGAAGGTCCATGAGGACGATTCTGTCATCGCGATTCGTGACATCGCCCCCCGGGCGCCCACGCACATCCTCGTCCTGCCCCGGGTGCACATTGCGTCGGCTTCAGACCTCGACGATTCGACTGGCCCGCTCCTCGGCCGGATCTTTGCCGTTGCCGCCGACCTGGCCCGGGAGCACGGGATTGCCGAGCAGGGCTACCGGATCACCACGAACGTCGGGACGTGGGGTGGGCAATCCGTCGACCATCTTCATTTCCACCTCATGGGCGGTCGCCCGTTTGACTGGCCACCCGGATGAGCGACCAGTGGCCGCCACGGCCTTCCCAGGACGCGGAACCGCCCCGTCGTGATCGCGAGTCACCCGATCGCGGTCAGGCGCGGGGCTTGCCGAATGCCCCGGCCTCCGAGACCATCCCCGGCGCACGGGCTCGCGGCCCGGAGCTCGAAACAGCCCCAGCCACGTCCGGTGATGGCGCCGATGATCGTCCTTCAGCCAATCGGAAGGCCCTGGTCATCACGCTGGCTTCGGTCGTCGCCCTCCTCCTGATCGTGGCCATGGCGTCCGGCCGGGTGGCCGCGCCCGGTGCTCCGACATTCCCACCAGTCGGCGCCACGACCGCTCCGGCAGGGCCCGCTGCGGCCTCGACCCGCGCCGCGCTCGCCGAGGCACTCGGCGCACAGGGGTTGCAGCTCGAGGACGTGGTCACGGCCTATCGCCCGGCCGAGGCGCCGCGAGTTGCCGTAGCCGCGCGCCTCGTGGTCCGCGTTATCGTACCGGCGGATCCCTACCACGGCCGGATCCTGATCTATGAATTCCGGGACACGGGTGCGGCGACGGTTGCCGCCCAGGAGCAGGCCGCCTACGTCTCGAGCGGGGTCGGGCGGGTCCAGTTCCCGCCGCAGACGCAGTTCACGCTCCGGGTCGTCGGTTCCACCGTGGTCTTCTACGCATACTCGACGGCTGACGTTCCGGACCCGGAGCGGGCCTCGGGCATCGCCACGGCGCTCGCCGCCCTGGGCTTCGAGGTCCACGTTCCGAACTAGGTTGCGGGCGTCGCGCCTGCCGGATCTGGCCACTTCCAACGAGCCGGCGATCGGAGTACCGTCTCGCCAATCGCCCCACAAGGGAGTCGATCCGTGTGGCCTGTCCTGGCGCGCATCGGTCCAATCGAGATCGGAACGCACGACTTCTTCAGCCTTCTCGGAATCGCGATCGGCTTCGGGATCTACTACCGCGAGCTGCGCCGCCGAGGCTGGCTGGATCCAACCATCGTTTGGATATCACTCGCGGCCTTGTTGAGCGCGGCAATCGGGGCCAGGCTAGTTACGATCTGGGAGCGGCCTGAGGTCATCGCCGCGTTCTCGACGATGCCGTTCACCGAGGCCATCGAGCGCAGCGGAAAATCGATCATCGGCGCCGTTGCGGGCGGTTACCTCGGGATCGTGCTGGCGAAGCGCGCCTTCGGCTATCGTCGTTCCACCGGCGACAATTACGCGCTCGCCATCCCGATCGCGACCGCCATCGGACGGGTTGGCTGTTTCCTGACGGAATTGCCGCTCGGAACCCCGACGACACTCCCGTGGGGCATGACGGTCAGCCCGGCGGCCGCGGCGTCCTTCGCAAGTTGCCCCGGCTGCCTCGGCCCGATGCACCCGACGATGATCTACGAGATCGCCTTCAACCTGATCGCGGCCGTCCTGATCTGGCGCTTCCGGCGGTGGGTTCCGGTTCCTGGCGATACGCTCAAGCTCTACCTGCTGGGGGCCGGCGTATTCCGCTTCCTCGTGGAGTACCTCCGTACGAGCCCGCAGCAGGCACTCGGTCTGACCGCGCCGCAGTGGGTCCTCATCCCGATGTTGCTGCTTCTCGCGATGCACTTCGGCCGCGAGATTCGCCGAGGGGCGTGGTCCGTACCCGTCCCGCCGACACCGCCCGGGGTGTATTCGGACGCAGCCGTATGGCATCCGTGACAACGGGATCAGTGAGACGCCTACCAATCGAAGCGGGCAGGAGGATGTCATGCAAGACCAATGAACCGGCGCAATCCGGCGCAAGCACACCGGACGCGCCTCAATTCTCGAGGTTCGGGACCGAGGGTCTCGAGGGCTATCTGGCCGCCAATCGATCGAAGTTCACTGAGGATGCCCTCAGGGACGCGGCCTTCGCCAGCGGATGGGACGCTTCGATCGTCGAGACGACACTCGGCGCGGTTCGCGACGCCGAGCGCAGTGCGCCAACCCGCGCTCGCGCCCACCGACTGGTCCGACTTCTGTACATCGCTGCGTTTCTGGCGCTCTCCACTGGGATGATCGTGAACGTCCAGGGGATGGCATCGGTTGGGATTCCCATCCTTGGGGCGACGCTGGCCACGGCCTACTTCTTCGGCAGCGTGTGGATGCGCTCGAGGCGGATCGGAGCCGGCGAGTCCGCGCGCGCCGGGGCCATCCTCCTCGTCGTGCCCGTCACCGTGTGGCTGGCCCTCACGGGCTTGTGCCTGGCCACCGGCATGCCGACGCGAGGGTTTATCCTCTAGGCAGAGATCCGCGAGCGCCATTGGAGGCGTCAATGTCAAGAGAGCTCCCGCCGGATCCACCAGAGCCTATCAAGGCGCCTTCGCCACCAAGCCCTGGGACCGTGACCACCGGACCGGGAGCGGGGCATCCGGACCAGTCGCCAGCGAGCACGCTCATCGACTACATAGGCACAAACCGGTCGGCCTTTACGGAGGCCGCCCTGCGTGATGCGGCCAGTGCGGCGGGGTACACGAACGAGGCGATCGACGAATCCTTCAGCAGGATCGCTGCATATCCCGGCGCCGGTCCGATCAGAGCGCGAGCCCGGAAGATCGTGCTCCTCGCCTACGTGGCGGTGTTCGTGGTTCTATACGTGGCGATGGCCGCGAATCGCACGCTTGAGTCCGAGGTGCAGACTTTCGGGATAGCTGACCGGATCCTCGCGATCAGCCTGGGGGCATTCCTCCTGATGTCGTTGGTTTCTCTTCGGGAACGCAAGAACGATTCGGAGCGTCTCCGGCTCGGTGTTGGGGGCTTGATTGCGGTGCCGGTCCTGTTCCTTGTCGTTATCACCGGAATCTGCGTCGGCACCGGTCTTCCATTCAAAGGCGTCCACATCTGAGTTCCGAGGACTGATCCCATGCAGGATCTTCTCCGCCAGCTCTACGAACCAGTGCGACCGGACGCAGCCGTATCGCATCCGTGACAACGGGATCAGGGAGGCGTGTACTCGGTGGCGACCTTCGGTGGGCTGAGTTGGATTTGCGTGGCTGGACTCGCGGCCGGTGGTCGCTGACTGGCGCCTGTGCCAGCAGCCAGGCTGGTCGAGGCTGCCACCGAGGTACCAAATTGCAACAACCTTCACGTTTGTGCGTCACGAGGATGTAGGGAGGCAGGAATGAACGACGATCCCAGGACCGAGCACGGCGGTCTGCCCCAGGTTCCCCAGTCGTCTCCGTATGGGACCAAGGGACTGGAGCACTATCTGGACTCGAATCGGGGTCGGTTCACCGACGAGGCCCTGGGCGCGGCCGCCATCGCCGCCGGCTGGGACGAGACCACCGTCGTCGCCGCCCTCGAAGCCAGCCGGGGACGTACTGCATCGGCGCCGATCAGGGCCCGAGCACGGCGAATCATCCAGTTTCTGTACCTCGCCGGCTACGTCGTCCTCGTGGCCGGGATGATCTTGAACCCGGCTGCCCAGCATTATGGCGGGGCCGTGATCGGGACGGTGGTCCTCACGGTGGCGATGCTCGTAGCCTTCGCGGTTGGTCGACTCTGGTACAACCGCAAGGGGGTGAGTCTGGCGATGTCTGGGGCCGACCTCTCCATCCTGCTGGTCGTGCCGGTCATCCTGTGGCTCGTCGTGGCCGGTATATGCGTGGCTTCGGGCCTGCCAGTGCCCCGCACCATCTAGGCCGAGTTGATGCTCGACCTCCGGCCATACACGCCGCTCCGCATGGTCCTGACCGTCTGCGGTCAATGCTTCACCGATGACCCCGATCGCGAGATCGACTACGAGACCGACATTCTCCAGGGCAATCTCGTGGCGATGGATGGGAAGGTCTACCTGCGACGGACCTGCCGCCGCGAGCACGGCACATTGACCAGCCTGTACGAGGAAGACCACGCCCTCTGGGAGTACCTCCAGCAGTGGCGCACGCCGACCCGCGAGATCATCCCCGATACGGTCGGCAACGCTCGGCCGATTCCGATGGGCTACATGGACGGCCTCGGCGATCTCCAGACGCAGCATTCGTGCGTCCTGTTGATCGATGTGACCGAGAACTGCAACCTCGAGTGCCCGACCTGCTTCGCTGGTTCGGCACCCGGCATCGGGAAGTTCGCGCGCCTGCCGCACATCAATCGATCATTGGAATCCGCCATCGCCCGCGAGGGCGGACGCGTGGACGTGCTCATGCTCTCGGGTGGCGAACCGACGGTCCATCCGGAGATCCTCGAGATCATTGCGGCGGCGACGGAGCGGAACGTGACGCGCGTGGTGTTGAACACGAACGGCATCCGGATCGTCAAGGACGATGCGTTTGCCGACGCCCTGGGGCGCCTCCGCGGACGGCTCGAGGTCTACCTCCAGTTCGACGGCTTCGAGCTCGAATCGTCTCTCTACCATCGCGGCGAGGACCTCCGGGCGATGAAGGCAGAGGCCATCCGTCGCCTCGCCGATCGGCACGTCTTCACGACCCTTGCCGTGGCTGTCGCCGAGGGCGTGAACGACCGGGAGGTCGGGGCGATCGCCGAGTACGCGCTCGCGACCGACTTCATCGCCGGCGTCGCGTTCCAGCCGGTGTTCGGGTCTGGGCGTTCGAACGCGATTGATCGTATGCGGCGCGCCACGACGACCGGAACCCTGCTCGGATTGGGGGCGCAGACGAGCGGTCGCATCGGCCCAGACGATTTCATCGCACTGCCGTGCTCGCATCCGGACTGCTCGTCATTGACCTACTTCGTCAGGGGAGACAGTGGCGACTGGCGGTCCCTGCCACGGATGCTTGGCATCGACCAGTTGAAGCAGTACCTCGGCCTTGTCTCGAATCGCATTGCGCCGGACGACGCGATGTGGACGGCCCTCGTCGGGATGATGTCCGAGACCACGCTCGTGTCACGGCCCGAGATGATCGATCACCTGCTCCGGATCTGCGAGGCCTGCGACCTGGGCGTGACCGGGTTCGTGAAGACCCTCGGGAAGTGGGTCTTCGACAAGGAAGGCGCGGTCGAGGACATCGCGAAACGCGTCAAGAGGATCTCGATCAAGACGTTCATGGACGCCTGGACCCTGAACATCGAGCGCCTCCAGCAGTGCTGCGTCCATGTCGGTTCAACGAACGGAGAGGAGAACCCCGTGCGTGTGCCCTTCTGCGCACGGCAGCTCTTTGGTGGGCTGCGGCGCCACACCTCGGCCGGTATGGTCTCAGCACGGGAACTGATCAGCCTGGACAACGTCCGACCGCGGGTCGCCAGCGTGCCGGCGGTCCTTTCATGAGCGCGGCGCCTTCGCCGGTCGGAACGGCTCCCCGGCGCATCGAACCCGTCGGGCCGCAGTCGTACATCCGGCCACCGCGTTCCCGGCCCGAGAAGTACGAGAACCTCGCGTTCACCTTCTGCCGGATGGGCACCGTCGGGCTCATCGCGTGGCTCGTGTCGCCACCGGTATTCGTGCTCGCGGTGGCACTGATCGCGATCGTTCTGTACGGACGCGCGATCTCCCTAGGGGTCTCCTGGACGAAGTGCTTCCTGCGGCGTCCGACGCTCATCATCGGGTTCTGGGCCGCGGTCGCGATCGTCGACGCGTACTGGCTCATCGTGCTGGGCGGCCGGTCGCTCGTCTAACCCCGAGCGACCGGATCGGTCCGCGGTCGTTTGACCCCTCGGACGGCCTGTGCGACACTCCGGCGGCTCCAGCGGGTGCTGCGACTTCGCATCGTTCCCGTGAGCACGCGACGAGTGTCGTTGGGTTTCGACACCGTGACCGCGAACACGCACCGATCAACCCGAGGGGGTGAATCCGGATTGGCAGAAGTCCGAGTGGGCGAGAACGAGACGTTCGAGAGCGCCCTGCGCCGCTTCAACAAGAAGA
>JANMPD010000277.1:0-43310 GCA_031369685.1 Chloroflexota bacterium
GCATCGACGAGCTGGAGCCGCTCGTCCCGGCCGGGCGCAACCACGGCAAGGGTCGCCTCGGGCACGATGGCCAGGTCACCGGCCTCGAGCGCGTCAAACGCGGGGACACGTGCTCGCATCACCCGCACCCAGGAGACCTGCGGCGCGGCGGCGCGAGATCCGGACCCAGTTCCCTCGGCCCCAGCGGCTACGGACGGGGCGGCTTCGGACCCGCCACCTTCGAACCGAGCTCCGACCGACATGGCCCCGGGAAACAGCGCCGCCGTGAGGTCCGCCAGTGTCGTCATGTGCTCGCGCCGGGAGTCGACCCCGCAGGATCAGCCGCGCCAAAGTTGCCGGACTTGTGGTTGCTCGCGGCCCCCGATGTCGTCCGCGCGCCGACGAGGTCGTCGATGAGGCGGCCGAACTCGGCATCGAAGTCGACGTAGCGGTCCGAGCGCCCGACGAGCGCGAGCCGGCCATCTGGCCCGAGACGCGCCCAGACGCGCCGACGCGGCAGATAGAAGGTGATCGAGAGGCCGATGATCAGCGCGGCGAAGGCCGACCAGACGATCCCCTGCCCCGGATCCCGCTTCGCGATGAGCAGCGTGTAGTCGCTGAACCCCTTGAGCGTGACGGTGAAGTCGAGCGCGTCGAATGAGGCCGTTGCGCCGCGCGTGACGGTGAGCGGGAAGCCCGTCTGGATCGCATTCGTCCCGTCGGTATTGCGGCCGGTGACCACGTACGGCAGGAGCAGCAGCGTTCCGACGCCCTGGGCGGTCCGGTCGAGCAGCAACTGGAGCCCGAGGCCGCGGCCCGGAACCGCGAGCGTCCCGAACGGCAGGCCGCCGGCGCTGTCGGTCATCGGCACGGGCCCGGTCCACAGGATGCTGCCGTCGAGCGCCTTGATCTCGAGATCCGGCGCCGGCCCGAACCCATTCTGGTGGAACGTATAGCCCCCGGCCCGCAGCGGGTCGTTGACCCGAATCTCCTTGCGCGCGAGCAGGACGCCGTCCTGGTAGACGGACAGGTCGGTCACGAAGTCGGACGCCTGGCCCGTGGCCAATCCCGGCGCGGAGAAACCGTTGTTCCGCACGAGAAGCAGCCCGGGGGTGCCGATGGGCTGGACCGTCAGGGTGTTCCCATTCGCGACGATCAGACCCTGCTCGTCACCGAACCGGGAGGTCACCGCGCCGGCGATCAGGAACAGGATCAGGCCGAGGTGGCTGATCAGGGTTGCCATCTTGACCCACCGATTTCGGTCCCCGTACAAGTAGCGCGTGTCACCATCATCGGTCGTGCGGACCCGGAAGCCGCGCCGACGAAGGATGCGTTCCACCATGGCAGCCTCCAGGCCCGGTTCGATCCAGACCCGGTCGGGGAGCTTCGGATCGAAGTAGGCGTCCGGTTGCACCACCCGGATTTCGGAGGATGTGCGCCATAGGCGAGGCGTGCGATCAATCGTGCACACGAGGATCGAGACGATGAGCACGATGAGCCCGATCGAGAACCAGGTCGACGTGAAGACGTGGAACAGCTGGAGGCGCTCCATGATGTTCACCACGCCGCTCCCAAGTGCCGCGTCGTAGCGGGCATGGGTGGCGGCCATCGCGGCCGCGTAGTCCCCGGCCGACCGGAAGGCGAACCCGGGCAGCTGGCGAACGGTCATGCCGACGACCGCGAGCAGGGCAAGGACGATGATCTGGAGGACGGCGAAGTTCACCGACGTGAACAGCCGCCAGAGCGCCGAGCCGAGCGTCCCGAGCGGCCCGGCGTTGATCTGCGTACGCAGGGCGGGTCCAGCGCCGAGATAGACACCGATCCCGGCGATGATGGTCAGGCCGAACAGGATTGCCGGCGCGATGATGGCCTCGAACCGCTACGTCGCGGCGGCCGCGGCGAGGGCCTCGATGCCGACCCCGGCGACGGCGAAGGCGCGCGCGAGATCGGCCTTGAGATCGTCCACGTCCTCGAGACCCACGCTGACCCGAAGCAGGCCCGGCTGGATGCCACTCTCGATCAATTCGGCCTCGGTCAGTTGTCGCTGCGAGGTGGACGGCGGATGCACGACCATCGTGTGCACGCTGCCGAGCGACGCGGTCCGTTCCGTCAATGCGAGGGCGTCGATGATGGCCCGGCCTGCCGCTCGGCCACCGGTGACCTCGAATGACAGCATCCCACCGCTGATCCCGGGTCGGAACTGGCGGCGGACCACCTGGTGCTGCGGGTGACTCGGGAGGCCCGGATAGAGGACGCGAACGACGCCGGGCTGGGCCTCGAGCCACGTCCCGAGGGCAAGGGCGTTGGCCGCGTGGCGATCCATCCGTACGGCCAGCGTCAGCATCCCCCGGAGCGCGAGGAACGCCTCGATCGGGGCAAGGGTGGCCCCGGTGTCGATCTGGACCCGCCGGACATCGGCGATCAGCCGGGACGAACCAGCGACCACCCCGGCCATGAGGTCACTGTGCCCGCCGATGTACTTGGTCGCGGATTCGATGACCAGGTCCGCACCGAGCGCGAGCGGGCGACAGACATAGGTCGATGCGAACGTGTTGTCGACGAGATAGAGCGCGCCGGCCCGATGGGCAAGAGCCGCGACCGCCTGATGATCCGTGACGAAAGTCGTGGGATTGGCCGACGTCTCCGCATACACGGCCCGCGTCGGCGCCGCGGCCAGCGCGGCTTCGACGGCGTCGTGATCGGTCATGTCGACCAGCTCGATGTCGACGCCGAATCGCCCGAAGTAGCCGACCAGTTGGCTGCGTGTCGATCCGTACCCGGCCAGCGGCGCGACGATCCGGTCTCCCGCGTTGAGCACCGAGGCGCAGGCCGCGTGGATGGCGCCCATGCCCGACGCCAGCGCGACACCGGCTTCTCCGCCGGCGAGCTCGGCGTAGGCGTCCCCGAGGGCCGTGGTGGTCGGATTGGACAGTCGGCTGTAGGCGTAGCCTGCCCGCGCGTCGGCCGCGACCGTTGCCAGTTCGTCGGAATCGAGCGACGAGAAGGTTGCGGTCTGGTAGATCGGGACCGTGGTCGGGCGCTGATGGACCTCCGGAACCCGTGATGCGGCCCGGATGGCGCGCGTGGAAAACCCGAGATCGTCGCGGTTCGAGGATTCCTCAGGTCCGCGCGGGCCTGCGTCGTGGCCGTCGGGCCTGGAACTGCTCATGGCGCGATGCTACACCGGGCGGCCGGACACCTCGGTCGGCTCGATGGACAGATCGGCCGTCGGGTCCGACGACGGTCCGGCGACGCGATTTCGACCGGCCCGTTTCGAGGCATACATGGCCAGGTCCGCCTTGACCATCAATGCGTCCACCGTCTCGCCGTCACGCGGATACGCAACGACCCCGACCGAGACCGTCGGTGACCTTCCCATTCCCGGAATGTCGAGCGCGGCAATGCTCAGCCGGATCTTCTCGGCCAGTACCCATCCACCGGTCGGGTCGGTTTCCGGCAGCAGCGCGACGAATTCATCGCCGCCGTACCGGGCGGCCACGTCGATCCGCCGAACGCCGCTTCGAATGCGGTCCGCAATCTCGCGGAGGACGACGTCACCGGCGTGGTGCCCCTGTCGATCGTTGATCGCCTTGAGTTCGTCCAGATCCATCATCAGCAGGCAGAACCCGCGTCCCGATCGCGCGCTCCGGTCCATTTCGCGCTCCAGGGCCGCGAAGAAGAGGGTCCGGTTGAACAGTCCCGTCAGCGGGTCCATGGCCGATAGCCGGATCGCGGCGTCGCGCGATCGTCGTTGTTCGCCGCCGATCACCGACCCGACGTACGCGAGGAGGAGCAGGGCCGTGAGGTTGGCGGCGGTTGTCACGAGCTGCGCCGGTGTCGGATTGCCGCTCCCAACGAACGCCGCCACGAGGTAGCCCACGATCGCCCCTACCGCGAGCACCAGCGTCGATCGCGGCTGCACCACGAGGGATGCTACCCCCACGATCAGCGGGAAGGTGAAGAAGAACGGGCTTGTGTGGCCGCCGGTCAACGCGAGGAGGAGGGTGGCCATGGCCAGGGCGACCGTGCCCTCGATCACGTAGCGCATCGCACCGAGTGCGGACGACGGCATGAGGTCGTACACGGCAAGGACGAACAGCCCGGTCAGGCCGAGCAGGACGTAGATCGCAGCGGCGGTCTCGGGCCACCGGTTGCTGGCTCCGACAACCGCGGCGGTCACCAGGAGGAAGACCCAGGCGACGATCCGGACGATCCGGTCCGCCGACGACATGGCCCCGTCGAACTGATCCCCGAGCCCGCCGATGAGGGCGCCGGGATCAAGGTCCTCGGCTGACGCGGCGTCGGCCTGCGCGGCAACGCGCGACGGAAACGGTCCGTGGCCTGCCAGCAGGCGCGGGACGGCCGTCCCGATGATCATTCCGACCAGGATCACGCCCGCAGTCGCGAGGACGAGCGTCACCGGCTCGGTGATGAGCATCAGCGGGTTCCGAACTGGTAGGTCTGTTTCACGAGCCGCAGGTATGTGAACGTTTCGGTGTCACGTACTCCGTCGATGGCCTGGAGCCGCTCCGTGAGGAAGCGGAGCAGCCCCTCGTTGTCCTCCGAGACCATCTCGATGAGGATGTCGTAGCGGCCCGTCGTCACCACGACGTAGTCGACCTCGGGAAGGGCGGCGAGTTCATCCGCCACCGCGACGAGGCGTCCAGGTTCGCACCGGATGCCGATCAGCGCCTGCTGGAACCCCAGCTTTCCAGGATCGGCGACGCCAACGATCTGGAGGATGCCGCGCTCGATGAGCCGGTTGGTCCGGGATCGGACCGCCGCTTCGGACACGCCGATCTCGGTGGCGATCTGGGTGAATGGGCGCCGGCCGTCGGTCTGAAGGTGTTCGACGATCCGCTTGTCGAGGGTCGACAACTCGTCGGGTCGGCGGCTTCCGTTCCGACTACTGGTCATCGAGTCCTCCAGGGGCGGCAAGGGCGAGGGCGCTGCCTGTATTGGATCATGCCCGGTCCGTACGCGCCAGTGCCATCGCACGAGCCGGTGCCCCCGGCCGGTTCATCCGGCGTCGAGGATCGCCAGCACGGCCGCGAACTCGTCGAGCGAGGCGAGGGTGATCGGATCGAGGACCATCTGGACCTCCCCGATCCCCTCGCGTGCATAGGCCCGGAGGGCCTCGGCCATCACGGCCGGCGGGCCCGAGAGCGGCGCGAGCGGCTCCGGCGGGGATTCGCCCGGCGCGTCGTCCCCCTGGGTCCGTCCACGACCGCCGGTCAGGCCTGCCTGGACGGCGACCGTCCGCTCGATGGCCGCCGGGTCGCGGCCGACCTCGACGCAGATCTCGTCGACGAGGTCGCGCAGGGCCGGGACGCCCGATGGGTGGTTGCCGGTGTCCTTGAACCAGACATTCCAGGCCGCGACATGGGGCAGCGCGATTCGGAGCATCCGTTCGCCGCGACTCCCGATCAGCAACGGCGGGCCGCCGGGCCGTGCCGGAGCGGGCCGCAGCTCGCAATCGCGGGCCTGGAAGTAGCGCCCGTCGAAGTCGATCGCGCCGTCACGGAGCAGGGTCCGGACGATCGTGAAGGCCTCCTCGAAGCGGTCCACGCGATGGTCGAACGGAAACCCGAAGGCCCGGAATTCGGTTTCGTTCCAGCCCGCCCCGAGGCCGAGGATCAGCCGTCCGCCGGAGATCTCATCGACGGTCGCGGCGAGCTTGGCGAGCATCGCCGGAGCATGGAACGCAGTCGATGCCACCAACGGACCAAGGCGGATCCGGGTCGTCGACGCGGCGATCGCGGCGAGGAGCGTCCAGACCTCCCACGGGCCTCGGGTCGACCCATCGGCGAACCGGTAGAGCAGATGGTCACCCACCCAGATCGTGTCGAATCCAAGGTCCTCGGCGCGGCGCGCCATGGCCACGTACTCGGGCCAGCGCACCTCGCGCTCCACCTCGGGCAGCTGGACCCCCACGCGGAGCGGTCGATCGGGGTGGAACGGCGCGACGTGCATGACCGGGGAAGGGCTCATGCCGTGAACGCTAGCAGGGTGCGTTCCACCGCGGAAACCGGTGGATCGAATGGTCGGGGCGGCGGGATTTGAACCCACGATCTCGTGCTCCCAAAGCACGCGCGTTGCCAGGCTACGCTACGCCCCGAGTCGGCCGATGATACGACCCCGAGGGCAGGGAACCGGAAACCGTACCCTCGGCGTCTGGTCGATACGCCGGGCCGACGGCAGGCAGAGCAGTCGCCCGGCGTACCCGTGCCCGGCTGGCGGATGGCGTCGGGGCCGGATCCGCTCTACAGCCCGAGATCCCGCAGGACGGGTCCCATTCGCCGCGCGGCCTTCGCGCGATGCGAGATCGCGTGCTTCTCAGCCGGTGTGTACAGGCCCAAGGTCCGGCCACCCCACGGTTCCGAGGCCGGTACGAAGATCGGGTCATAGCCGAAACCCTCGGTGCCTCGAGGCTCCGTGGCGATCCGGCCGCGGCAGGTCCCGCGCCGAAGGATCATCGGGAGGCCGCCGCGTGGACCTCGAGCATCGGGCAGGGCAAGGGCGAGCACGCAGACGTAGCGCGCAGCTCGACTCTCGACGGGAAGGCCCGCCAGCGCCCCGAGCAGCTTCGCGTTGTTGTCTCCGTCGGTCGCATCCGGACCCGCATACCGGCGCGTCCAGACACCCGGAGCGCCGTCAAGGGCGTCGACCTCGATGCCTGAATCATCGGCCAGGGACGGGAGTCCGGACGCCTTCACGGCAAACCGTGCCTTGATCCGCGCATTGGTCGCGAACGTCCGCCCATCCTCGATGGCCTCGGACTCGATGCCCAGGTCATCCAGGGAGATCAGCTCGGCCCGTTCGAGGCGCAGCAGCTCCCCGAGCTCGCGCAGCTTGTGCTCGGACCGCGTCGCGATGACGAGCCGGGGTCGCACGCTACCGGCGAACGGTGGACAGGATCGCGTCCTGTGCCTCGAACAGTCGGCCAAGACCGAGGTTGGCGAGGTCGAGGAGTGCGTCGACCCGCCCTCGATCGAAGGGCAGACCTTCAGCGGTGCCCTGTAACTCGACGTACGTCCCGGCGTCGGTGGCAACGACGTTGAAATCGACCTCGGCGTGTGAGTCCTCGCCGTAATCGAGGTCGAGCATGGCGGCGCCGCCGACGACACCGACCGAGACGGCAGCGACCTTGCCGACGAGCATCCGCTCCATGCCATACGTCTTGAGTGCAGCCGCGAGCGCCACATACCCGCCCGTGATCGAGGCGCACCGCGTGCCGCCGTCGGCCTGGAGCACGTCGCAGTCCACGGTGAGGGTTCGTTCCCCGAGCTTGGCCAGGTCCACGACACCGCGCAACGATCGCCCGATCAGGCGCTGGATCTCGTGGGTCCGCCCGCCGATCTTGCCCCGCACGCTCTCGCGATCCGTCCGCTCGCTGGTTGCCCGCGGCAGCATCGAGTACTCAGCCGTCACCCAGCCGGTGCCCTTGCCGCGAAGGTGTGGCGGAACACGATCCGTGATCGTCGCGGCACACAGCACCTCGGTGTCGCCGACCTTGATCCGGCATGAGCCCTCGGCCCATTTCTGGACGTTGAGGGTGAAACTGACCGGCCGAAGGTCGTCGAGACCGCGGCCGTCGGATCGCGAAGCGGCCGGTGGATTGCCGATGGTCATTGCGCTCGCTCCTCAGCCTTGGCGGCATTCCACAGTTCGTCGAGAGTGGCGAAGTCGAGATCACGGATCGCGACGCCGCGTTCCCTGACCATACGCTCTACGCGCTGGAACCGGCCCCGGAACTTGTCGTTCGCGGCTCGGAGCGCGGCTTCCGTCTCGATGCCCAGCTTCCGCCCGACGTTCGTCACCACGAACAGCAGGTCGCCGAATTCCTCGCGTCGGTTCGCAGCGTCGGGAGCCTCGACAAGTTCGGCCAGCTCTTCGGCCACCTTGTCGAGGACTCCGCTGATGTCCGGCCAGTCGTAACCGATGGCGGCGGCGCGTTCCTGCATCTCCTGGCTGGCCGCAAGGGCCGGCAACGAGCGGCTGATCCCATCCAGCGCGCCCTTCGGCGCCGGTGCTTCGGAGCCAACGGGCTGCGCCGCATGATCAGCGGCCCGCTCCGTTGCCTTGATCCGCTCCCACTGGCGTGTGACATCCGCGCTCGTCGTTGCCGTGGCGTCGCCGAACACGTGGGGGTGGCGGCGAACGATCTTGCGGGCAATGGCCGCCTGCACGTCGGCGAGGTCGAAGATCCCGGCTTCAGCGGCAAGTTGGGCGTGGAGGATTACCTGGAGCAGGAGGTCGCCGAGTTCCTCGGCCAGCGCCGGCGTTGCTCCCGCCTCGAGGGCGTCGTAGACCTCATACGCCTCCTCGAGGAGATGCTTGCGCAGCGATTCGTGAGTCTGCTCGCGGTCCCATGGGCAGCCGTCAGGGCGGCGGAGTCGCTCGCTGATGTACGGCATGGCCCACGGACCGGCGGACGCGAGTTCCGGCGCGATCGGAGCCACGAACAGCGGCTCGCGCAGGTCGTCGAGGCCGAGTTCGCCGATCGTGGTCGACGGACCGCCCGCCCGGCCAACGAGGTGGTCGAGCGGATAGAGCCGGCGGAGAATCGCCAGCGGATCCCCGCTCCCGGCCCGGTGCCGACCGGGCAGGTCTTCGATGTCGAGGAGCGCCGATGCACCGAGAACCGCGGCCGGAACGATCAGGACCGGTCGTGAAGCCTCGATGGGCGTCCCGGCGAGGGTCTCGGCAACGATGACCTGCAGACCTGCCGAGAGATCGATCCCCCAGCGGTTTCGCGCCTCGGCGACCAGCTCATCGAGCACCCGGGCTACTGGGTCGCGGTGCTGGTGCCGGTGTTGCGGGTGATCTTCGCTTCCGACTTCTTGAGCGAATACCAGTTGGTGAAGGCACTGTTCTTGAACGTCGTGATCTGTGCGGCCGTGGGGGTCCGCATTTCCTCGCCGACCACCTTCCAGAGGTAAACCCCCTGGTTGGGGATCGACACGACGTCGGTGAGGCCACCGATCGTGGCAGCGAAAATCGGGGCTTCCTTGACGTCGCCGAGTTCACCAACGGCCACCCAGCCGATATCGCCGCCGCTGGCGGACTCCGCGCCCTCACCCTGATCGCGAGCCATCTGCTCGAAGTTCGCGCCGGTCAGGAGCTGGGTCCGGAGTGTCTTCATCCAGGCCTCCTCGCCGGCGCCGTACGGTCGCATGACCTGGACGATGTGCCAGCCGAACGCGCTCTTGAATGGGGCCAGCAACTGGCCCGGCTTCAGGCCCGGGGCGAAGATGACCTTTGCGAACGCCGTATCGATCGGGCTGGTGGGGTCGTAATACGGGAGCTTGCCGCCGGTGGTCTTCGCCTGACCCTCGTCCGAGTGCTCGCGAGCGAGCTGGTCGAACTTGGTGGGGTCGGCAACGAGCTGCGCATAGAGCGTGCGCGCTTCCTCGGCGGCCGCCTTCCAGGCCGGGTCATCCTCGGCGAGGGCCGCAGCACCACCAGGGTCGTCCTTGGGCGAGACGAGGATGTGCCGGACCTTGATCCCGTCCGGCTGCGGGGTGCTGACGGTCAGGAAGATCTGCTCGACGTGGCGTTGCAGCGACGGCTTCGACAGGTCGGCAACGATCTTCTCGTCCAGACCGCGCCGGATGAGGTCACCACGGACGGCCGCCCGGTAGTCGGCAGTCTTGATCGATGCATCATCGAGCCGGAGCTGGTAGGTCTCGTCGATCGACTTCTCGGCAAGCTCGGTGGCCTGGCCGATCCGGAAGATGCCGTCCGCGCCCTCGATGACGTCGGTCGGGGTCTTGAGCGGGGCGGCAAACACCGCGGTCATGAACGCTTCGTCATAGCCGCTGTCCTTGGGCAGCCAGGACAGATCTCCATCCTGGGCCGCGGTGGCCGAATCGGACACGGACTTGGCCACGACATCCCAGGCCTTGCCGGCCTTGAGGTCGGCGAGTGCCTGGTCGGCCTTGGCCTTCGCTGCGGCCTTCTCGGCATCGCCCGGCTTGCCCGTCACGGCGCTGTCTTCGGGCGTGACCTGGATGACCCAGGTGTGGCGCTGCTCGTCGGTCGTCGCTTCGACCAGGACCTGGGTATCGATGTCCGCCTCGGAGACGGTCACGCCCTCGGTCTCGGCGAGCTTTGCCTGGAGCGTGATGTCGATCAGCCGCTCGAGGGCGATCGCGGCAAGGCTCTGGCGCCGCTGCTCCAGGAATTGGAGCTGGCTGGCGGCCGACGCGTCCGACAACCGACCGGCTGTCTGGAGGGTCCTGATTCGGGACTCCGTGTACTTGATCCGGAAGTCCTCGATCGCGTACCGGGTCCGCAGTTGGTCCTTCGTGATCGTGGTGCCATTCACGGTCGCGGCGGAGCCAAAGTGGTCGTCATACCAGTTGAACGCGGCGTAGCCGACCAGGATCACTGCCGCGGTCACGATGACGAGCACGAAGCCGAGGTTGGTCAGAAAGGTGCGCCGGTCCTCGGAGTTCCAGCCGGATCGGCCGGATCCCCTCACGACGGGCTTGGCACGGAGAGTCATGCGACGGTCAATTCCTGCAGATTGATGACGGCGCGGGCGTCTGCCGGCGCACGGACGGGGGGCGTATCGTACCGCAACGCCTCACCGGCCCCGAGCGAACCGCTCGAGCAGTGCCAGGTATGACGGTCCGTCGCGCTCCCAGGACAGGTCGGCCACGATGGCGGCGGCACGATCCACGGTATCGGTGCGCGCCACGGGGTCGTCCACCGCTCGGAGGATGACGTCGGCAAGGTCCTCGGCATTGCCGGGCTCGTAGGTTGCGACGGCCCCGTCCGGAAAGGTTCGTTCGACGAGCGGCAGGCGTGAGGCGATCGCCGGTCGGCGCATCGCTGCGTACTCGAGGATCTTGGTCGAGAGGCTTGAGTCGGTGAAGTCATCGCGGCGCGTCGGGGCAACGCCGATATCCGCGCGGGCGACGGCCGCTGGAACGTCCTCGAGAGGAATGCGGCCGTGCAGGGTCACGCGATCCGTGATTCCCAGGCTCGTGGCCAGGGCCGCCAGATCGTCACGCGAATCACCGCGGCCGTAGACGTCCAGGTGGACCGCCAGGTCCGGCCGCCGAGAGACGATGGATGCCACCGCCCGGACGGCCACGTCGAGCTCATAGGTCGGAGTCAGGGCGCCGGCATAGACCAGCCGGAGCGTGCCGTCGGACATGAACGTGCGAGCCGCGTGGGCCGATGGATCGAACCGGGCAAGGGATGGCGTGTTGCGAACCACGCTGATCTTGTCGTTCGCGACGCCGAGTCGGACGAGCCGATCTCGCAGGGCGTCGTTCACGGTGATGGCATGTGAGGACGCCGCGATCGACAGGCGCTCGGCGATGAGCAGGGCCCGATGGACGATGGGATTGCCGGCCCGCGGGAATCGGCTTCGAAAGAAGTCGGGCATCGATTCATGGAGGTCGATGAGCACGGGTACGCCGACCAGCCGGAGTGGCACGACCGCGAGGACCAGCCAGTCGGGAAGCGTTGCCACCTGCACCAGCGCATACCGACGCCGGGGCTGGGATCGGATGAGCGTCCACGCGACCCGGACGAAGAACCCCATGTACTCGGTGAGGTAGGTGCCGAGGCCGGCGCCCTGGTGCCGCTGGACGTCGAGGCGACGGACGTGGACGCCGGCCACGTCGCCGACGGCGGCGTCATGGGGACGACGAAGGGAGATGACATCAACCGGCCGGCCCGACGCGAGGATGGCCTCGGCCTGTCGCCGGACACGGGGATCTTCCTCGTAGTAGGAGTGGGTGACCAGGACGATGGGACGCCGGACCCGCCTGTCCTTCGAGACCGTGGCCTCGTCCGACGTCACCGTCCGCGCCGCCGCTTCACGGCCTGCGTCAGGCGGGCCCGCCAGCGCCTCAGGAAGAGTCGAAGGGGCATGGGTAGGCGTTCGGTGGACGTGCGAGCCTCGGCAAACTCCACCGAGAGGCCAAGTCGCCGTCGGTAGTCGAATTCGCGCTGGCGCGCCTCCGCGAGGCGCCGCTCAACCTGCTCGACACGCCGGGCGGGGGCCAGGGAGACCCAGTCGGGAAACGCCTGTCGGGCGACGGGGCGGCTCGGTGCGCGATACGCGGCCAGCAACCTCTCTGCGCCGACGGGTGCGTCGTGGTTGGCGGCGACATGGGCCCGGCCGCGGGCGGCCAGGGAGTGCCGGAGATCCAGGTCGGTGATCAGCGCCCGCAGTCGATCCACGACCGTGTCGGGATCCAGGTTGTAGATCGGGGCGTCGGGGAACGCCCGCGCGCTCGCGGCCTGGATGTTGGCGACCGCCACCCGGCTCGAGGCCATCGTCTCGATCGAAACCAGTTCATAGTCGCCGGTGATGAGGTTGTCGACGACGATGTCGGCGGCCTGAATGGCCGCTCGGGCCTCGGCGTGCGGGACGCCCTCGAGCAGCTGGAACTCGAACGCGAGTCCCTCGGCCTTGAGCTGCTCGATGGCGGGCAGCAGCAGCTCGGTGCCCTTGGTCCCTCGACGACTCGGCGCATGCAGGATGCGTGGGACCGCGCGCTGTTCGGGTGCCTGCACCGGCCACTCGGCGAGGTCGATGAGCCGGCCCAGCACTTCGGCGTCCGGAACGTAGTCGAGATAGTCCGGGGCCGTCACGAACAGGCGGTCGGCATAGGTCCGGAAGACCTCGACGACCTTGGCCGTCCGGTCATCGTCCGGCCGGAGGTCCGAATACTTGAAGTAGCTCCACGGGTTGCGTTCGAGGTGGACGCGCATCTGGCGACAGTCGGAGCCGTGCCAGGTCGCGAACACCTTCTTGCCGAGGATCCGGTAGATCGGCAGGTCCCACAGTGGCGGCACCCCACCCCAGTCATCGGGGAAAAGCGATCTTCCGAAGTGGAAGTGGATGATGTCGAACCGCTCGTTGGCCTCCTGGAAGGTTCGCCAGAAGATCTCGGGATCGCCCGACTTGATGTTGATCTCCCGATCGACGGCGTAGCGGTACGGGTTCTCGTCGTAGACCCAGACCTCGGCCTCGTGCCCCAGCCGACGAAGGGCCCGGACGACCACGCCTGCCTGATCGGCCGGGTTGCGAGCGGCGTGGAGGATTCGCAACGGCTGGCTCATGCCGGCAGGGCCCGAGCACCGGCTCGGACGGCCTCCACGAGCTCCTTTGCGCTTGTCACGATCACCGCTCCCGACGCGCGAGCGAGCTCGAGGGCGTGCGCAACGCCCCCGTCATGGTCGCCGGCACCCTCCTGCAGCGACAACACGACCCCCAGGGTGCGCCACCAGTTCCACGGATCGACGATTGTCCGCAGGCTGATGAACGGCGCCAGGTCATCCGGCAGCCCGGCACGGAGTGCAGCGGCCGGATCTCGACCCGGCTCCGGATCCGGCGCTCCGGGAGCAGGCAGGACGCCGATCACCAGAAACACCGAGTCAATGGCTGCCCGCGCGTCGCGGAACGCTTCCAGGGCTGGTGCGGGCACGGCAACCGCGCCCGGCGGAACCACGAGCCCGATCCGGCACCCCGACCCGGCGAGCTTGGGCCGCTCGGCGAGATGCCTCGCGGGATGGGGTCGTTCCTCGAGATACGGCGCGAGGCCCGCGTAGGCCCTTGGATACGAGAATGCCTCCGCTGCCGCGCGACAGCGATCGGCGGCGGCCCGATATAGCACCGGATCGCCGAGCAGCCGCCGGATGAGCGGCAGCGCCTCGTCCGGTGACGAGACGAACAGCGGATAGTCGGCTCCAAGGATGGTGGCCTGTGCGGCCGTCCGATTGAGGATCACGGGCACTCCGGCAAGACAATAGTCAAGAAGCTTGGTCGAGACGACGAGATCATTCATCGTCGATCCGTGCCCATAGTCCCACAGGCTGAGCGCTATCCCACCCTCGGAGAGCAGCCGGATGACCTCGTCACGAGCCACCGCGCCATGCCAGACGACGCCCTCGGTCCCCGTCAGTCGCCGTTCGAGGTCGTCGCCCCACGCCTCGGCGCCCGTCGGCCGGAAGATCTCGTCGCCGATCGCATGGAACTCGAGATCGGGGTAGTCGGGCCGCAGCGCTTCGAGGAAGTCGATCATGCGCGGGACCGGATAGAACGGGTGGAACTTGCCGGCGTAGAAGAGCCTGCTGGCCGGTGCCGGCAGGGTGGTCGGCACGCCGTCGCTCCCCACCGAAGGGATGGCCGGGGGCAGGATGATCGTCTTGCCGCGGCCGGCGGAGACAGCCGCCTCGAACAGGGCTCGCATCTCCTCCGACTGGACGACCACATATCGACTGGCCGTCGCGATCGCGGTCAGCTCGGCGACATGCCCCGGGTCCGTGATGTCCCGCTCCGGCTCCAGGATGTACGTGCTCCAGAGACGATCTCGAAGTGCCGGGCGAGCGATCGCGGCGAGGCACAGGGCGAACGTCCGCAGGACGATCGCATCGAATGCCCGCTCGTGATCGAGGGTCTCGATGAGATCGAGTGCCTCGGCGGCGTACAGGCCCGTGGCCGGCACGAACCGACGTTGCCGCCGCGGATCGACCAGGGTCACCCGTGGCAGGCGCCGGATCTTGTCGGTGATCAGCCGGGACCGCTCGGGTGCACGGAGCGGGAGGACGACGTCGACGTCGGGGCCCGCGTGGAGGGTCTCCGCGACGGACTGGACCCAGATCGACGACCCGATCACGCGATTGAGATCGGCCGGCGAGTACAGGCAGACGCGCCATCGGCTCATGCCACCGCCTCGAGCGCGGTCCGGATCTCACCGAGGTCCGCCGGTCTGCTGCTGACGCGGGCCTCGATCCCCTGCCGGTCGGGACGAGCCGAGAATCCCGCCGCGACGGTCTCGCTCGGAGCGAGCACCAGATCGAAGAGGCGCGCGACCGAGCCCCATTCGGCCACCGCATCGGCTCCGTGGTCGGTGACCAGGAAGATGGACGGCAGGCCCCTGTCCGCGAACCAGGCGACGAGGGCGGCCACGTCATGCTGCAGGAATGCATCGGGGTGCGCGATCTGACCGAGGCGGTACGCCCACGCGCCGTGGTTACCGGCGTTCGTCGAGGTCACGAGCAGTGCATTCGGGAGGGTCCCCGCGGCCTCTGCGTGCTCGAGCACAACCGCCCAGTCCTCGGGACGCAGCTCGATCAGGCCGCTCGACCGTCCCCAGACGGCGAGGTCGCCAGCCTCGGCGATCACCGCGAAGGACGAGATCTCCGGCTCGCCGGTTGCCCAGCGTTGCGCGGCCTGTCGAAGCCTCGCAGCGGCCGCCGTCCGTTCCGGCGACCAGTCGCGAGCCGTGACCGGAGGCGCCGGGGGGCCCGGGACCCGGATCGGCGCCAGGAGTGCCGTCGCGAAGTCGATCGGCAGCGATCGCCAGCGACCAGGCTCCTTGACACTCGACGCGAGGACCCCCGCCGCCAGTCGGATCCGGGGGAGGGGCCCGATCTGGCGATTCCACAGCCAGCGCCAGCCGCCGCTCATCTGGTGCAACCACGGACCGGGCGGAGTGCCGTTCGACGCCCGGATATCAGGCCGCTCCAAGGTTCGGTCATCGGCCGGAGTGTAGCGGTAGGGCATGCTACCGTTCGCCCCGCATGACTTCGACGCTAGAGACGCCCGTCGCCTCGTACGGCGGCGGCCACCCGAATGCCCTCCGCCTCATCGCCTCCGGGCTCACCGACATCTGGTCCCGCCGGCGCCTGACGCGCTACCTGGTCCAGGCGGACCTGAGCAAGCATGGGGCGGACACCATCCTCGGCAACGTCTGGTGGATCCTCGATCCACTCCTCCAGATGGGCGTCTACGTGGTGTTCGTCACGCTCCTGGTCGGGGGACGCGGCTCGATCGAGGACTACCCGCTCTTCGTGTTCGCTGCGATCCTGCCCTGGAAGTGGTTCTCGTCGGCGATCAACGACTCGATCCTGTCGGTCGTAGCGCGCGAGCGGATCATCAAGCAGGTCCACTTTCCCAAGATCGTGCTGCCGGTCGCGGCGACGGTGTCCGGGATCGTCAACTTCGCCTTTGGCCTGATCCCGCTGGTCGCGATGATCCTGCTGTTCTACCGGGACCGGCTGGCCTGGACGCTGGTCCTGATCCCGTTCGTGGCCGTGGTCCAGTTCGCGTTCACCCTGGGCCTGGCGATCCTGGCCTCGGCGATCAACGTCTTCTTCCGCGACGTTGGCAACGTGGCTCGGCACCTGCTGCGCCTGTGGTTCTACCTGTCACCGGCTCTGTATTCCGCCGAGCAGGTCAGCAAGGTCGCCGCGAATCATCCCGAGGTCTCCGTGGTCTTCGGACTGAACCCGTTCAGCATCCTGTTCGAGGCATACCGCGCCGTGATCTACGAAGGTCGGCCGCCTTCGTGGGTCGGGCTGCTCGTGTTGCTCCTCCTGTCGCTCGTCGTGCTGGCCCTGTGCACGTACGTGTTCAAGCGTCTCGAACCCTCGTTCGCGAAGGTCCTGTGATGAGTGATCCGATGACCGTTCGTGCCGCGGCCGACGCGAACCTCCCGGCCATCGAGGCACGGAACCTGGGCGTCCGCTACAACCTGCGCCTGACGCGGAAGACGACGGTCCGCCAGACCTTCTCGCAGGCGCTGAAGCGACGAGACGGACCGACCCACTTCTGGGCTCTCCACGATGTCGATTTCCAGGTGGATCATGGGGAATCGCTCGCGGTCATCGGGCCGAACGGCGCCGGCAAGAGCACCCTCCTCCAGGTCCTCGCCGGCATCATCGAGCCGTCCGAGGGCCTCGTGACGATGCGCGGCAACGTCTCGAGCCTGCTGACCCTCGGGGCGGGCTTCGATCCGGACCTGACCGGGATCGACAACATCCTGCTGGCGGGCGCGTTCATGGGCATCGACGATCGAGAGATGCGGCGGCGACTGCCGGATATCGTCGAATTCGCCGACATCGGTCCGTTCATTGATGCGGCCCTCAAGACCTACTCATCGGGCATGCGGGCGCGTCTCGGCTTCTCGATCGCCACTGCGGTCGACCCAGACGTCCTCCTCGTGGACGAGGTGCTCGCCACGGGCGATCAGTCGTTCCGGGAGAAGAGCCGGAAGCGGATCGAGGAGCTGATCGCCGCAGCCAAGGGCATCGTCCTGGTCACCCACGACATGCACTGGGTCACCATCTTCTGCAACCGGGCGATGCTCCTGGAGCAGGGTCGCGTCGTCGCGGACGGCGATCCGGCCGAAGTGGTGGCCATCCATCAGGACCACATGGAGGCGTCGCGGCTGGCCAAGGAAGAGGAGGCCGCCAAGCACCGCCTAACGGGCGTCCTGTAGGGCCGCAGCCGAGGCGCGCGGCCGAGGCGAGGCCCTGCCAGCGCCCACGCACGCCCCGCGATCGGCACGAGGACCGCACCGCTACCAGCGGTTGCCCGTGACCCTCGCGTAGGTTGCCAGGAGCTTCTCGAACTGCGTGTCCCAGTCGTACCGAGCGGCGGTCGCGCGACGGCAGCGCGCTCGCAGGTCGACCGCAGATGCGGGATCCAGGTCCAGGATCGACCGGATCGCCGCGCCGATGGAGGAGGGTTCGGTGGGATCGCACAGCGCACCGAGCGGACCGTCCGGATTCTCGATGACGATCCGCCGTCGCTCCGGGAAGTCCGATGACACGACGGGCGTCCCCGCGGCCAGGCACTCGAACAGCTTGTTCGGGGTGGACAGCCGTTCGTTGATCGTTCGTGGCTGGTTGGCCATGACCCCGACGTCGGCGGACGCGACCCAGTCCAGCAGCGCCGACGGCGGCACCGGCGGCAGGAGGTGGACACGGCCTCCCAGGCCCGGATCCGCGGCGAGATCGGCGAGGTCCGGCTCGAGCACGCCCGAGCCCATCAGGACGAGGTGCGCGGATCCGAGGCCCGGTTCCCCCATCGCGGCGATGGCCTCGGGCAGGCCCCGGTCCCGCATGAAACCGCCGTGATACAGGACGACCCGCGTTCCGGACGGCAGCCCGAGCGTCACGCGGAGGTGGTCCGGTCGAGGGTCCGGCAGCTCGTAGCCAACCTGGGCGTTGAGGACAACGGTCGGGCGAGCCACGCCAAGACGACGTTCGAGTTCATCGGCCAGGGACTCGTTCACGGTGAGGACCGCGGCCGCTCGGCGTGCCCATGACCGTTCACGCCGGACGAACAGGGCGCGGAGCGGACCCGGTAGCCGAGCGATGTTGTTGCCCTCCGCATAGAGGTCGCGTGCGTCGTACACGAACGGGGCATCGGAGCGCTTCGCGAGATCGGCGGCCACCGGCAGGGCCAGGAATCCCATCGCGTGGTAGATGTCGGCCGAGCGATCGACGAGCCGAGCCGCTCGTGTCTGGGACCTGCTGCGCGCGGCCGTCTGGGCCATCAGGACCAGGGTTGCCAGGAGGCGCGGAGGCTGACGGCTGACGGGCGCCGCAGCGGGCGCCGAACCTGCATCGACCCGGCGCAGGGCGACGCCCAGCGCGAGCGCCTCGCGATCCGGCAACCCGACGGCTGCCCGGGCGATCACGAGGACATCGTGGCCGCGTTCGCCGAGCCCCAGGGCCATCCGGCGTGTCCTGGAATCGAAGGCGCCGGTTGAGGGCAGGACGAAGGTGATCCGCTGGGGGAGCGGAGCGCCTTCCTCTTCTGCGCTGGGACCATGGTTCGTGGCCCCAGCGGGGATGAGATCGGCATACAGAGCGAGCAGGCCTGCGGATTGGGCCTCCCAATTCCAGCGCAGCCGGGCCGCGGTGAGGCATCGCGCGCGCAGGGTTGCCGTCGCCGTCGCATCGAGATCGAGAATGGACCGCAGGGCGGCCCCGATGGAGGCCGGCTCGGCCGGGTTGCACAGGGCACCGAGAGGACCATCCGGGTCATCGGCGATGATCCGGCGCCGTTCCGGAAAGTCGGACGACACCACGGGGATCCCGGCGGCAAGGCACTCGTACAGCTTGTTCGGTGTCGAGATCCGCTCGTTGGCGGTCCGCGGCTGATTCGGCATCGCTCCGACGTCGGCCGAGGCGACCCATGCCCCGAGGTCGGCCGGAGGGACGGGCGGAAGCAGGTGGACGCGGGCGGTCAGGTCGGGGCTCCCGGCGACGTGCCGGGCCAGTTCCCGAGCCATGGGACCGGAGCCCATGAGGACCAGATGGGCCTGCTCGAGCCCCGGGGTCGTCATGGCGACGATCAGTTGAGGCAGTCCGCGATCCCGGAGCAGGCCGCCGTGGTAGAGCACGATCTTCGTGCCACCCGCGAGGCCGAGGGCCACCCGAAGCCGGTCCGGGCGAGCCGAGGATGGCGCGGACGCCTCGGGGGAGGGCGCTGGCGGTGTGTTGCGGACCACGAGTATCCGCCGGGGCGCGGCGATCGCTCCGAGCTCCGCCGCAAGCCCGTCGTTCACGGTTATGACCGCGTCGGCCTCGCGAATGGCTCGCGCCTCGTACCGTCGCAGGACAGCCCGGGCCCAGCCTGGCCGCGAGGCCGTGTCGCCCGCCTCGGTGAACAGCTCGTGCGAGTCGTAGACGAGGCGGCCACCATTCCGGCGTCTCGCCGCGAACGCTGCCGGAAGACCGGTCAGGTCGTGGCCGTGCCAGACATCCGCCGGCGGCGCGGCTGCCGCGGCCAGCCGACCCCATGCCATGGTCCCGAACCGCCACCGAATGAGCAGGTCAGTGCCTCGCACAAGTCCGCCGATGAGCGGGAGACGTGCGGCCGCCCGGATCGACCGAACAACGAGGCGAGACGGTGATGCCGAGCGCCGGTCCGAACTGGTCGCGGGTCCCGCGGGACCGGCCGGTGCCCCACGCGGCGTCGAGTCGCGCGATCGTGCCGTGGCGCCCCGACCCCCACCGGCACCCAGCATCCAGCGGCGGAACCGGCCCGGAACCGGGACCCGGACGATTTCGACGCCGTTCCAGCGTTCCCGTTCGAGGACCGTCGCCAGCGGATCGGTGGGCCGGCCGATGATCGTGACCTCGTAACCCGCCGCGGCCAGGGTCGTGGCCTCACGCTGGACCCGCACGTCCCATCGAACGTCGTTCAGCACGAACATGACGACCCGTCCCACGGCCGGATCCCGGATCGTGCTCAGGGCGGTGCGCTCGATATGGACCGGCTCAGGGCGGCGACGATAGCATCGGCCGCGCCGGCGGCTTGGAGGTCCAGAGCTTCGGCACGATCGGCGGCCCGGGCCGGTGCCGTATCGAACCGTGCCAACCGATCCAGCTCGGCGCGAGCTCGATCCGCATCGAGGCCGACCAGCACCATGCGCCCCTCGGACCTCGCCACTGACTCGTCCCATTCGGTCGTTGTCCGAAGAACGAGGCAGGGAACCCCGAGCCAGGCCGATTCCCGCTGAACACCCCCGGAATCGGTGATGACGGCCGCTGCATGGAGTTGCAGCGCGAGCGACGTTCGGTAGCCCTGGGGCTCGATGATCCTGACATCCGGCCCACAGCCGATCCCGGCCTGCTCCATTGCACGGCGCGTTCCCGGGTGCAGCGCAAGCACGACCGATCGATCCGGTGTGGCCGCGTTGGCGAGGATTCCGGCCCAGACGGCCATGGCCGCCGGCTCGCGATTCTCCTGGCGATGGACCGTCGCGAAGAGGTAGCGGCCCGGGCTGAGCTTCAGCCCGAGGCGAGTCGCGATCGGCTCAAGCACGGTGGGGTCCCGCACCTCGGCGGAGAGACGAGCGGCGAGATCCTGCATCAGGTCACCGACCATGACGACGCCGTCCACGACGCCCTCGGCCCGCAGGTTCGCGACGGCCGTTGGGGTGGGGGCGAATGACCAGGACGCCAGGTGGTCGGCCACGACCCGATTGAGCTCCTCCGGCATGCGCCGGTCGAAGCTGCGCAGGCCCGCCTCGACGTGTGCGACGGGGATGCCCAGCTTGGCCGCGCAGAGGGCTCCGGCGAGGGTCGAGTTCGTGTCGCCGTAGACGAGCACGGCGTCCGGTCGCTCGGCGGACAGGATCGGCTCCAGTCGCAGGAGCATCGCCGCGGTCTGCTCGGCATGGGTTCCGCCGCCCGCCCCGAGGCTGTGGTCCGGCTGCGCCAGGCCAAGTTCATCGAAGAACGACCCGGCCATCGACTCGTCCCAGTGCTGGCCCGTGTCGATGAAGATTTCCTCGTGACGAGCTCGGAGGGCGGGCTGGAGGGCGGCGGCCTTGATGAGCTGGGGCCTGGTGCCGACGATGCTGACGATCTTCACCGGGACAGCGTAGCCCTGCCGCCCCGGCAGGTGGGGACCTGGGCCCGGCGGGTGGGGACCTTGCGCCCGCCTCAGGTTCGCGACCCGGTACCGATCCCGCGGTACGCCACGCCCGCGGGAAGTGCCAGTGCCGAGAGGCTGTTTCGCCCATCGACCACGACGGCGAGATGAGGGAACCACGAGGCCTCCAGGTCGCGCCAGCGTGCGTCGGCTGTCTGGGTGACGACCGCCTGAGCGTCCGAGAGCGACCCCCACGGCCAAGGATCGGCGCCGCGCGCCAGGATCTCGGCGTCGGTCAGGAGGGGGTCGTGAGCTGAGACTCTCGCGCCGCCGGCGACAAGGGCATCGATCAGCGGCAGCGCCCGGGAATAGGCGAGCTCGTGCACGCCCTCCCGATAGGTCAGGCCGAGGACGAGCACCGATGCGCCATGGAGCCGGCCGACACGCTCCCGGATCTCGGCGAGGGCGATCTCGATCTGGCCGTCGTTGACCTCGCGCGCGCGGGCCACGATCGAGAGCTCGGGCGCGCGCGACAGGAGGAAGTGCGGATAGACGGGGATGCAATGCCCGCCCACCCCGAGGCCTGGCTGGTGGATGTGGCTGTAGGGTTGGCTGTTGGCGGCGCTGATGACCTCGAGGATGTCCACGCCCACCCGATCCGCATACGCGGCGAATTCGTTCGCGAGCGCGATGTTGACATCGCGATAGGTGGTATCGGCGAGCTTGGAGAACTCGGCGGCTTCGGCCGAGGACATCGCCACGACTTCGGCGTCGAGGACGGCGTCGTAGAACGCGGCCGCTCGCTCCGTCGAACGCGGGCCGAGGCCGCCTACGAGCTTCGGATAGGTCGCGAGATTGCGGAGCGCAGCGCCCGAGTACAGGCGTTCCGGGGAGAACGCCACGAGGAAGTCCTCCTCGGCCCGGAGCCCCGTCACCGCCTCAAGCTGCGGGGCAAAGCGTGTCCGCGTGTCACCGACCGGTAGCGTTGTCTCGAAGATCACGAGACTTCCTGCTTGCACCCCAGGGGCGATGGCCGCGACCGCCGCATCCATGAACCCGTAGTCCGGCTGGTGGTCCGGATCCAGCATCACCGGCACGATCAGGATGACGACGTCGGCCGCCGCGGCGGCGGCGGCACCGTCGAGCGTCGCGCTCAGATGGCCTGCCGCGTGGGCGTCGGCGACGAGCTCGGCGACGCCCGGCTCGTCCCTGATGTGCGAGCGACCGTCGTTGATCGCGTCGACGACCGCCTGCTGGACGTCGACCGCGATGACGTCCCAGCCGTGCCCGACGAACTGGGCGGCCAGCGGCAGGCCCATCTTCCCGGCACCCACCACGGCTACGGTGCCGGCCGTCCCGGACTCCCCCGACCACGGCCGGACCCGCCTCGGGGGCAGCGAGTGAGCACAGGTGTTGGCTGGCAGCACGATCGAGCCGCCAAGCAGGCTTCCCCCGGCGCTCGGGCGGGAGACGATACTCATGGGGTGCGATCCCTTCGCATGGCTCGGACCGGTCGATGGATGCCGGCTCGAGGCGCTCCTGAGAATACGCGAACACGGCCCGCTGGTCGGTCGGTCACGGGCCGGCGGCCGGTGTCGACGTCGTGGTCGGGCCGGACCAACCCTCCCGGCTGAGGACCGCATCCGCGATCCGATCCCCGACGATTCGCCAGTCGAAGTGCTCCTCGGCGGCCAGCCGTGCCCCTTCCCCGAGACGACGCATGCGATCCGGGTCACGGAGGAGGCCAACGATCGCTTCTGCCAGATCCTCCGGACGATCGCCCCCGCTCACGACGCCGACATCGTGGGCCCGGACGATGGCGGCGGTCTCGGTCCGTGGCGTCACGATGAGCGGTCGGCCGGCGGCGAGCGAGTCGAATAACTTGACCGGCAACGCCACATCCATGTAGTCGTTCGGCGGATGGGGGATGCACAGGATCGACGCCCTCGCCAATGCCTCGCCCAGCTGACCGTGCGGCGCATCGCCGATATGCACCCACGGTCGGTCGAGATTCAACGAGCGCAGGTCGTCGAGGTATCGGGAGCTGTCCTCACCCGTTGCGATCAGCCACATCCAGAGCTCGACTTCGGGCTCGTCGGCACGGGCGGCCGCCACCGCAGCCACGAGGGTCTCGATGCCTCGGCCCGGGGCGGCCCCCGAAACGAGCCCGACCACCGGACGAGACGGCCACGGACCGACCTGGATGCGCCGGATGTCCGTCCCGTTCCCACCAACGATGACCCGATCCGGGTCGAGGTTCGCGAGGACGGCGAAGGACCGCGTGGGCACGACCTGCCAGCGGAATGCCTCGACGTTGCGGCGCTGGCGGGCCGCGACTTCCGCGAGCCAGGCCGGGTCCCGATTGACACCCAGGGCGTGCGACTGGGCGACCGGATCGTCATACACCGCCACGACCGCCGGGTCCGTGACCGCGATCGCGGCAGCGAGCAGGCGATCGCGCAGCTTCTCGGAGGCGGCGAAGAGCGGCCGCTCCTTCGGGCCCGGCATGAATCTCAGGAGCGGCCCGGGCACGAACGTGAAGCTGTCACCGAACGCCGCCCGGCGAATGAGGTTGGGATACCAGCCCGATTCGATGACCCGGGCACCGGTCCGTTCGGCGAGGCGACTGAAGATCTGGCGCCGGCGAAGCTCGCCTCCCCAGCGCTGGTTGCGGCCTTCGCGGATCACGATCCAGTCGCGATCGGGCGCCGTTGGCATGCTCGTCAACCTGATCGGCGGGTCAGGACGAGGACGTGGCGGCGCAGAAAGCAGGTCCCCTGAATCGGTGATCGCGGCTCATGCGGACGCGAACCGGGCGGCGAGCTCGTCGAGACCGACGACCTCGCGGCCGGCCGCCGAATCGAGGAGCGCATTGGCGATCCCGACGGCCCATAGGCCATCCTCGGCGTCCACCTCGGGCCGCCCGCCCTCGCGAACAATTCGCAGGAACGCATCGTGCTCGAGAGCGAGTGGCTCACCCGTGGGCACCGGGACCTCGGTGACCTCGCCTTCGAAGGTGGGCGCGTACCCGCCGATCAGGCGTGGATTGGTCGTGTCGGTCGCGCGGGTGAAGGTAAGGCGCTGGGTCAGGTAATCGAGCTCGAACATGCCCTCCTCGCCGACCACCACCAGCTGGCGGCGCTTGGCCGGCGTCAGCCAGTCGACGTCGAGCTGGGCGACGACGCCGGACGGGAAGTGGAGCAAGCCGAACAACAGATCCTCGTGATCGGCATGGATCCGCTGGGCCGTCTCGGCGTGAACGCGGATCGGTCGCTCGCCCGCGATCCAGGAGCAGATGTCCACGTCGTGGGTCGCCAGGTCGATCGTGACGCCGACATCCCGGATCCGGGCGGGGAAGGGACCCGCCCGCCGCGACGTGATCGCGTACACGGTCGACAGCCAGCCCTCGCCGATCAGGCGCCCGAGTTCACGGACGGCGGGATTGAAGCGCTCGACGTGGCCGACCTGCACGGGGACGCCGGTCGCCCGCGAGGCGGCGACGATCTGGAGCGCCTCGTCGACGGTCGGCGCCAGGGGCTTCTCGACAAGCACGGCGATGCCTCGCTCGATGGCCGCCAGGGCGAGCGGCAGATGCGCGGTCGTCGGCGCCGCGATCACGACCGCATCGAGGTCCGCCTCGGCGATCATGGCGATCGGCTCGGCAAAGCCGGCAGCGCCGGTCTGGGCCACCGCCGCCGCGAGCGCATCCGTGAACGGATCCGCGACCGCGGCCAACATCACGCCGTCCCGTGACGCGATGACGCGGAGGTGGTTCCGGCCCATCGAACCCAGACCGGCGAGCCCGACCCGGACCTCCCGATTGCCGGTCGGATGCCAGAACGCCGTCATGCGGAGGCGCCCACTCCGGCGCGATCGAGGACGGCCCCTCGAACGACTGCGATCACCGTGGCCCGATCATCGGCGGTCATCGCGGGGTACATCGGCAACGCGATCGTGTGCCCGGCGGCGCCATCGGTCACGGGAAGCTCGGCGTGCAGGCCGCGCTCCTGGATGTATGCCTGTCGATGCACCGGGATCGGGTAGTAGATGTCCGCGCCTACGCCACCGGCGCGGATCAATTCGATGATCGCGTCCCGTTCCGGCCCGACGTCGAGCGTGTACTGGTGATAGACGTGCGTCCGTCCGTCGGGCACGGCCGGGGTCCGGACGGGAAGATCGGCGAAGCCCTCGTCGTAGGCGGCGGCGATCGCCTGTCGCCGGGCGGTGTTGCGGTCCAGCTTCCCGAGTTGGACGAGACCGATGGCCGCGTTCAGGTCCGTCATCCGGTAGTTGTAGCCGAGCATCTCGAACTGATAACGCGTGCGCATGCCCTGGTTGCGGTACAGGCGCAGCCGATCGGCAAGGGCATCGTCGTTGGTGGTGATGAACCCGCCCTCGGCCGTGGTCATGTTCTTGGTCGCATACAGGCTGAATGCCCCGTGCCCGAAGCTCCCCGCCTTCCGGCCGCGGAACGTGGCGCCGTGGGCCTGACAGGCGTCCTCGACGACCGCCAGGCCGTGGCGATCCGCGATGGCCATGATCATGTCCATGTCCGCCACCAGGCCGAACAGGTGGACCGGCACGATCGCCCGCGTGCGCGAGGTGATCGCGGCCTCGATGAGCTTGGCGTTGATGAGGTACGTGTCCGGCTCGATGTCGACGAAGACCGGCACCGCGCCCGTGGAGAGGATGGCGTTGGCGGTCGCGGCGAAGGTGTGGGAGACCGTGATCACCTCGTCGCCGGCCGCGATCCCCAGCTGATCGAGGATCGCCATCAGCCCGAGGGTGCCATTGGCGACCGCAATCGTGTGCTTGACCCCGCAGTACTCTGACCACGCGGCTTCAAGTTCCTTCACGCGCGGGCCCTGGGCGATGATCCCGGACCGGATGACGTCGGCGACGGCGTCGATTTCCTCCTGACCGAGGTCGGGGCGGGCGATCGGGATCATGCGGGCAGTCCTTCTTTGGGTCGAGTGACCTCGACGATGGCTTCTGCGTCCGGAACGTAGGTTCGGGCGCAGCTCGGGCAGTGGAGTTCGGGGCGAGAGGCGTACTGGGGTCGCTTCGCAGAGGCGTCAGCACCGCCGGCATCCTGAAGTCGGGCGCCGCATGCGCAGACCCAGCCGATGCGACGGGCGGGGCTGCCCACCACGAGGGCGTAGGCCGGGACATCGCGCGTGACGATCGCTCCGGCACCGACGGTCGCGAATGTTCCGACGTCCGTCCCGGCGACGACCACCGCGCCTGCCCCGATCGAAGATCCGTGGCGAAGGCGGATGGGGCTGACCTGCCAGTCGTCGGCGCGCGCAAGGTCGCCGCTCGAGGTGATCGCCCGGGGATAGCGATCGTTCGTGAGGATGGCGCCCGGACCGATGAACACGCCGTCCTCGACGGTCACGCCGTGGTACACGAGCGCGCCGTTCTGGATCTTGACCATGTTGCCGATCTCGACGCCCTCGTCGATGAAGACATCCCGACCGATGACGCAGTCGCCGCCAATGCGGGCGCCGGTCCGGATCTGGGCACGTTGCCAGATGCTGGTACCGGGCCCGACGGCCACATCGGCCTCGAGGTCGGCGCTCGGATGTACGCGCGCTGTCGGGTCAATCAACGGGTCTCGCCAAGCTCCTGCTGCGGTCCTGAGGCCGCACGCTCGGGCGGCGCGACATCGTGTCCCGGGGCGGCATCACTGCCGAATACGGGCCCATGAGTATAGCCGAGGCCATCCTCAGCTCCCCTTGCGGCCACGTCCGAGGAGGCCGGCGAGGAGGCCGAACGCCGCTCCGAAGGCCAGCGCGCCGCGCCAGTCGAGGAGCACCTTGACTTCCCCCGTGACGCGCTGCGCCAGGAGGAAGATGACCGCGCTCGGCCGATGAATCGCGACATCCTGGGCGATCAACGTCCGAACGAGCGACTGCTCGACGCGTGCGTGCTGGGCGATGACGGTGCCGGCGGCTCCCTGGGAGACACTGATCTCGCGGCCAAGCGCCGCGCCGAGGGCGCCCATCTCGACCGACACCCGGTCGGCCCGAGCAGCTCCGATGGCACCCTGGGTGACGGCGACGTCCGTCGCGTCCACACGCCCGATGGCGCCCTGATGGACCTCGACGGCGTCGGCCTGGATCCATGCCCCGTCTTCATCGATTCCCGGCTGGACCATGTCCGGTACGGCCGCGAGGGCGGCGGATGGAGCCTTCGGCATGGGAGCGGAGCGCTGCTTCGGGGCAAACCGCTCGACCGGCGCGCGGTCGGGCGTCGCCGACTTGGGCGTCGCCGACTTGGCCGCCCGCGACGCCCTGGTGGGCTTGGCGGATGACACCGGGGCGGATGACGATGCCCTCGCCGGGGTGAGACGGGCGCGTGGCTTCCTGGTCGCGGGCTGTGTGTCCTCGGAATCGGCTGGCGTCATCACGAAACCTCGTTATCTGGTCGGGATCGGCATGCTCCGCTATTCTGCGCCCGGCGCGGCCGACGAGCCGCCGAGCGAGGTACCGGTGAAGATTCCGCGGCTCAGGACGGACGGCGGGGGCGTGAACGTGGCGCTGCTCGGCGCCGGCGTGGTGGTGGCGCTGGTGATCGGGATCGGCGGCGGGTTGATCCTCACGTCGCTCGCAGGCAGCGTCGGCACGCCATCGCCATCGATCCCGGGCGCCACGGGCGTGGCCGTACTCCCAAGCGGAACGCCGACACCGGCACTAACCCCCACGCCGGTCCCGACGCCGAGCCCGTCGCCCACACCCGAGCCGACGCCCGTGCTCGTTCCCGCTCCACTGACCGGGATCATGGTGACCGAGGCCGCGGCGCTCCAGCGGCCGATCGCGATCATGATCGACGACCAGAAGGGCGCACGTCCGCAATCCGGATTCAATGCGGCGGCCCAGGTCTGGCAGGCTCCGGCCGAGGGCGGCATCCCTCGCTACATGATGATCTTCCAGGAGACGCTGCCGGCCAGTGTCGGGCCGATCCGCAGCTCACGGCAGTACTTCATCGAGTGGGCGGCCGAGTGGCGCGCCATGTATGCCCATGTCGGGGGCTCTCCTCAGGCCCTCGCCACCCTTCGGGCAAAGGGTCACGGCCAGTGGGTCTACAACGCCGACGGGTTTCGGTTCGATGGGTCATTGATGTGGCGCGTGAAGTTCCGCTTCTCACCGCACAACCTCTATACCGACGCGCCGAACCTGCTGAAGATGGCGACCGCGGTGGGCGTAAAGAACGAAGCGCAGTCAGCCGTCTGGCAATTCGGACCGGGACTTGACCCGGACGCACGGCCGATCGGGACGTCGATCGTCATCAAGTATCCGTACGAGACGATTACCTACCGGTACGACGCCGTGAGCAATCGATACCACCGATTCATCGACAAGTCGACGACCCAGCAGATCGACAATGCGGATCAGCAGCCGGTTGCACCGACCAATGTCGTCATCCTGCGGATGCGGTTCGGTGCCCTTAATGACGGCCACCCGAACAAGCATCGCCTGGAGGCCGGCAATGTCGGGAAGGGAGAGGCGATCATCTCGACCGGCGGACGCGTGATCCGCGGGACGTGGAAGAAGGCGTCAGAAACCGCGCCGACACTGCTGTTCGGGCCGGACGGCAAGCCCGTGACGCTGGCGGCCGGCCAGACATTCGTTCAGGTCATTGCCCTGACCTACGAGTTCAAGGTCGTCCAGGGCGTGGTTACGCAGATCGGGCTCGACATTCGCTGAACGCGCTGGCTACGCCGGCCGAGTGTCCTCGGACCGACGGAACCGACCCACGATCTCCTCGGCTCGAAGACGCACGACGATCACGAGCGCCTCGATGATGATCCGTCGGGACATTTTCGACTGTCCGGCACGGCGATCCTGGAACGTGATCGGCGTTTCGACAACGCGTGCCCCCGCTCGCGATGCACGATGGGTCATCTCGATCTGGAAGACGTAGCCGCCGGCATGAATGCCGTCGAGCGGCAAGGCCCCGAGCGTGGTAGCGCGCCAGGCCTTGAACCCGCCCGTCAGGTCGTTCGGCCGCAGGCCGAGCACGATGCGGGCAAACAGGCTTCCGCCACGGGAGATCAGGCGCCGTCCGAGCCCCCAATCGAGCACCTTCCCGCCGGTGGTGTAGCGACTGCCGATCACCAGGTCGGCCCGGTTGTCCTCGATCGGCGCAATGAGCGACGGCAGCGCTGCCGGATCGTGGGACCAGTCCGCGTCCATCTGCACGATCACGCGCGCCCCACCGTCGAGGGCGACGCGGAAGCCGTCGAGGTAGGCGCGGCCAAGGCCCTGCTTGCCGGGCCGGTGGCGAACCCTGACCCGCGGGTCATCATTGGCAAGCGCATCGGCCATGTCGCCGGTGCCATCCGGGGAGTTGTCGTCGACGACCAGCAGGGTCGCGCCCGGCAGGCTGGCCAGGATCGCAGCGGCGATCCCCGGCAGGTTTTCCGACTCCTGATACGTCGGCAGGATGACCCAGGTCCCGGCGCCGGCGAGAGCGTCGTGGTGGGCTTCCTGAACGTCCCCCGGCGTTGTCATCCGCGAGAGTCTATCCGGTGCGCTCGGCACGTGTGGTCCATCCCTTTCTACTGGCGCTTGGGGCTCGTTGAGGAATTCGCTGTCGTGGTGATGAATCGCGTCGTTCACAGCGCCGTCATCCCGTCGATCGCCGTCTGGACGGCGCCGCTGACGGCGCCGGTACCGCCGAGGATGACGATCCGGGCCGGGTGGAGGCGGGTCAGTTCCGCGGCCACGACCGCGGGGATCGCGGTCGGGGTCACGAGGAGCACCGGGCCGCCCTGCATGCCGGCGGCAGGTGCACCGGCCAGGGCATCGGCGAAGCCGGTCCCCGATGCGAGGTACGCGACCGACACCCCGGGGCTGTACGTTGCCGCGCTCACGGCGACGGCGGTGGCATAGCGGTCGGCGCCACCGAGCCGCGTGACCGGCAAGTGGTCCACGGTTACGCCGAACAGCGCGAGTTGCTCGGGGGAGATCGGCTGAGCCGAGGGAGCGGTCGAGATCACGGAGCCCTTGGTCCCGACCAGCTGGAGGACATAGATCCCGTCCGCGACGGTCACGCTCCCAAACTTTGCGTCCCAGTCGAACGCATGGGCCCCGAGATCGGTCCCGGGAATGGCCTGGGCCCCGACCAGCGTTCCATCGGAGCGCCAGACGTTGAGCGCGAGGCTGTCGATGGCCCCGTTCGTCGACCATGCGAGCCGGATCGTGTCGGTGATGCCATCGCCATTCGGCGTGACGAGACGCGCGCCACCACTTCCGACGCCATACCCGGCGAGCGTGGCGGTGACAGCGGTGGCATTGATCGGCCGTCTCGGAGCCACATAGGTCGTGGTCGATGAGCTGGCCGCGACCCAGACGCCCGTCTCGACCGGATCGATTGGCGACCACTGGCGCACCGGCGCGGTGACCTCGAACCAGGTGTAGCCATCGGCGGATACGGGGCCACCGGTCACGGCCACGGCGTCGTAGGTATTGACCGTTCCGACGATCGTCGCCGACGTGCCGGCTCCGGCCCGGAGCTTGAGGCCGTCGAGCAGGACCGTCCCGAAGCCACCGACGGTCAACGCGGGTTCCGTCGCGGTCGAGGCTACGGTCCAGGCCGACAGGTTGTCGTGGCTGTCCCTGCCGCGGGCACGGAACGCATAGGCATGGGCGTCCAGCCCCAGGAAGACCGAGCTCGTGGCGGTAGTGTCCATCCGCCAGTTGGCCCAGACGCCGCCGTCGGTCGAGACCTGGACGTCGTACGTCCCCATCGAGCTCTCGTCCTGGCCGACCCATCGAACCTCGAACCCGGCGTCCCGCTGGGTGATCGAGAGCGCGATGACGCCGACCAACGGGGCCGTCGTGTCGTGGAGGAACTTGTCGGCGAGGGCCTGGTACAGCTCCGGCCGTGTTCCGTCGTAGCCCAGGGCCCAGATGCCGGCGCCCCGAAGTCCCGTCCGGTTGATCAGGTCGTAGCGAAGCTTGAGCGACGCGTCGTCGTCGTAGTAGAGCTGCCGCCAGGCGGTCACACAGCCGTACGTCGTCGTGCAGGTCTGCTTCTGATACGCGGTCCAGGGGGCCTGCTCGATCGTGTCGTAACGCCGGCCGTACTGGGCCGCCAGATCGGCGGCGGCGCCGTAGACCGCGGTGACCGATGTCCCGTACTGCGCCCCCGAGATGTTCGTGGCGTGCAGCTGGTCGGTGGCCGTTGACCACGCCCGGCCGTAGTAGGGCACGCCCAGGATGAGCTTCGAGGGCGAGACCCGGGCCGCATAGGCCGAGACCGTGTCGGTGAGGTCATAGACCGGGCCGGTCAGCGGGCTGATCGACCCGGCCTGCGTTGCCGAGGAGCCCCGGTAGTCATAGCCCATGATGAAGATCGCGTCGGCGCCACCCGGCGCGGTCGCTGCCTCGAGCGGGTAGTTGCCGATGTAGCCGGTCGTGTCGAAGGTGAGTTGGTAGCCGGGCGCGATCGCATCGAGTTCGCTGCGGACGCTGCGGACGAGCGCCGTGAACTCGTCGGCGTACCCGGACACGATCGGCTCGAAGTCGAGATTGACCCCGTCGGCGCCGCGCTCGGCGACGGCAGCCGCAACCTGCTTCGCCAGGTTGGACCGCGCGGTCGGGTTTCCGAGCAGGTTCGACTGCGTCGTCTGCTGGCCGCTCGTCCAGGCAAAGCACGTGATCGTGAGGACCACCCGTGTTCCGCGTTGGTGCGCCGCGTTGATGATCGATGTCATCTTCGAGCTCGTCCAGCCTCCCCAACCGGTGGTCACGCTGCCGTCCGAGTTCTTCTTGAGGAGGTTGCCGTCCTGGTCGGCGCCGACGCTGAAGTAGGCGACCGTCGAAAGGACCGACCAGTTGAACGAAGTCGAGCTGTCCGAGACCTCCCAGTACGGCAGGAAGCCGAACACCTCGCGGCGGAGTCCACCGGCACTGACCACCGCTTCGGGCTGGATGGCCGTCCCAGTTGCCGGTGGGCCTTCGTCGGACACGGTCACAGCGGCCATGGACGGGCCGATCGCGCCGTCGACCGGGACTGGTTCCTGCGTGGGCGAGTCAATGACGGCATTCCGGCGGGGCACCGGTTCGCCCGTCCAGATGGAGCCCTGGGCGGCTGCATGAAGGGTCGTTCCGCTCGACCGGCCGGGCGGGAGCGCCACAGACGCTCCGCCGCCGACCTCCCACGTGTCGCCGGCTCGTGGCGTGAACCCGACCGTCACGCGCTCGCCCGGCGGGAAGTCGATCACGTCGTCGGCATGCGCGAGCGTATCGAGGTACTGGATCGTGGGGCTGGGCAGTCCAGCCTGACCATCGGGAGCAGGCGCAGAACCTGAGGTTGGGTTGCCCGTTGCCGGATCGCCGGCGTTCGATGCGTCGGGCGCCGGTTGCGAGGCCGGGACCAGCGCGGATCGTGCCAGGGCGGTCGACGGGAGCGTCGACGGCGACACGAGGAGTGCGACGGCAACCAGGCGCAGAGCGAGACGGGCGGAGCGGCGACCGAACGTCGTCAAGCGAATCCTCGTGAGTTGCGGCGCGGGGCCGTGCGCCGACGGACCAATGGGAACGGCCCGCGGACGAGGAACGTAGGGCCGAATCAGGTCCCCTCCAAGCCTGACGATGGTCATGTCATGGGTGGTACGGAGGGATCAGGTGATGTCCTGTGCAGTCCGCCCGGAGGTGTTCAGCAACCTTCAGGAAGAGACTCGGCGGTCAGTTGAGGTATTGCTGAACCAGGATCCGAACCGCTTCCGACACGACGCCCATCGAACCGAGGATCACCACGCGGCCGGGCTGGAGGCGCTGGAGCTCCGCCGCTGTGGCCGCCGGGATCGTGTCCTTCGTGACCAGCAGGATCGGCGCAACCTTGGAGCCGGCGACCGCTGCGCCCGCCAGGGCGTCAGGGAAGTTCGCGCCCGTGGCCAGGTACACGACGGAGACGCCCGGCGCGTACGTGTCGGCGCTGATCGCCGCCGCCGTGGCGAAGCGATCGACCCCGGCGAGACGGGAGACCTCACCCGTCGTGAGTGTGGCAAGCCCGGCCTTCACGACGTCGCTGACGACACCACTCGCTCCGAGGACCACGATCCTGCCGGGCGCAAGTCGCGTCAGCTCGGTGGCGGTTGCATCGGGAATCGTGTCGCGGCCGACCAGGAGGATCGGTGCGCCCTTCGAGCCGGCTGCGGCCGCACCCGCGAGCGCGTCCGGGAAATTGAGGCCCGTCGCGACATACGCGATCGAGACGCCGGGTGCGTAGGTCGCTGCGCTGATGGCCGCCGCAGTCGCGTAGCGATCGTCGCCAGCGAGACGTGTGACCTCGCCTGATGTGTAGGCCTGCGCTGCGTCGCTGACCGCGGTCGAGACTGCGCCGGTGGATCCGAGGACGATGATTCGGCCCGGATGGAGTCGCGTGAGCTCAAGGGCCGTGGCGCTCGGGATAGAATCCCGGGTCACGAGAAGGATGGGTGCGTGCTGGAAGCCAGCCGCTGCCGCGCCTGCCAGCGCGTCCGGGAAGTTGGAGCCGGTCGCCAGGTAGGCGATGGATACGTTGGGGTCGTAATTCGCGGCGCTGATGGCGGCTGCCGTTGCATAGCGGTCAAGACCGGCCAGCCGCGTCGGGGCAGACGTATCGACGACAAATGGGACATCCGCGGTCAACTGCGGGTTGCCCCAGGCGTCCGAGGCCTGAACACGGAGCGTGTACGTACCGTCCGCGATGGGCGTCGATTCGACCTGGAGGTTCCAGCCAATCGTCGCGGTCTCGCCGGATCCCGCCGTCTCCCAGCGCTTCGTCGAGGCACTGTCACGGAACTCGACGGTCCATGACACGGACTCCGAGAAGCGCAGGCCGATGTTCAGCGTGTCGCCGAAGCCGTCGCCGTTCGGGGATAGCGTCCGCGCGCCGTCGGCGCCCCACAACTTCGGGCCTGCCGAATCCTGAGGCACGAGCGCATCCGGTGTCGTCCATCCCGAGCCGCTTCCCGTCAGCGCCTGGACGTAGGCCGCAGAGCTCGGATCACCAGCCGTGTTGTTGACGCGGACGGTCCGCCCAGGAGCGAACGAGTCAGTCGGATTGGTGAGGCTGGAGTCGGCATAGAGGGTCGCCCCTGAAGCTCCAGAGCTTGCCGCGCCGGGTGTGACCAGCGAGGCCGGGGCCGTGTCGGTCCGCACATAGGGCACGGCGGTCACGGCATCCGTGGTGATGTCGGGATTGCCGATCAGCGATCGGTAGTACCCACCCGACGTCGAGTCCGGGTCCATGAATGCCGAGTAGATCGGGCTCCGGGCGGACTGGAAGGAGAACTCGTTTCCGTGGTAATTCGACTGGTTTCGCCACAGGTCGAGAATGGTCTCGTGGGTCGTGAACAGGTCGCGGATCATGTAGTTGATGCTGCCGTGGCCCTCGGCAATGACCGCCCGGGCACCTGCCTTGAGGAACCCCTGCCCGTAGTTGTCGACGCGCTGCATCGCCACGCTCAGGGACGGGTCGGCGTTCCCCGGCTCCGAGTTGCCCGACGCATAGCACAGGTGGTTCAGCAACACGACCGCATTTGGGGCGAGGCGGATCTCGTTGGCGAGGTAGGGCTCACCGTAGTACTTGAGGTTGGAGTCGCCGTTTCCCGACGTCGGATTGAGCCCGAGCCCGTCTTTCGTCGAATAGGCGGGATCGTAAGTGTAGGGACTCGGCCAGCCGTTGCCGTGGCCGAGGTACACGACGACGCTGGCGCCCTGGAGCGCCGCCTTGACCGCGGCCCATGTCGCATACGGGCTGTAGACCTTGACGACGTTCGACGACCACTTGATCGCCTCAGCGTAGGCCGAATCGGCGACACCGCGGTAGTACGAGGTCGACGACTGGATGGCGCCAACGATGATCACGACCTTGGCGGACGAAAGCGGCGAGCCGGTCGTCACCTCAGCGGCGGCTGCGCCCGGGGCAGACGTCGAGGCAGCGACGGGCGCTGCCGCGAGCAGACCGAGGACGAGCGCGAACGTGAGGAAGCGGGCCGGGTGACGCAACTGAACACTCCGATCGGGCCCTGAACCGGGCCTGTATTGATCTCGTGTTCACAGACTCGGGGCGGGCCCGCTTTCGCTCAATGCCGCATGGGTACCGGTCGGCATGGCCTCATCGGGGCGCAGTGAGGTGCGGTCCGCTTGGGAAGTGGCACCTGCAGTCCCGACGGGGGCGGTCACGGTTGGTGCGTCGAGTCGACGGGATTTTACCGACGGCCGCACGGGATCGTTAGCCGTGAGCGATTTCCGCCTCAGCGGGTGGGCGTCGGGGTCGCCCCGATGCACGGCTGTTCGCCATCCGGGATGGTTCCGTCGGCGTTGGGTTCACACGTGGTCGGCTGCTCGTCGGGTCCGAGCAATCCGCCCCGGTAGTCGAGGATCACCAGCACGAATTCCAGGCGATCCAGCTGCACGGCAGGCTCGACGAACGCCGTCTGGACGACTTCGTTCGCATCACGCCGGACGTCGATGATCCGCCCGATGACGAGCCCCTTGGGGTACGGAGAGCGGATGCCACCGCCGAGTTCGATCCCGGCCGTAACGACTTCCTCGCCGAGCCCGACAACCGCGGCGGCGTCGATGTTCCGCATGGTCAGGCTGTTGGGCAACTGACCGACGACCTCGCCGGTCGTGGCGCTGGTCAGCAGCTGGCCGATGACGGTAGAGGCCGAATCGCTGATGAGCTGGACGACCGACGACGTCTGCCGGACCTCGACGACGCGGCCGACCAGGGCACCGCCGGCACCGATCACGACGTTGCCGACGTCGACGCCGTCAACCGTGCCCCGGTCGAGGATGATTCGTTGCGAGACCTCGATGGACTCCCGGGCGATGACCGCTGCCGCGATCGTCCGATACTCGAACCCACTGCGGAGTTGGAGCAGGCCGGTGAGCAGGTCGTTCTGGCGTCGGATTTCCTCGGCCTGCTGTGCCTGTTGCTGGATTCGATCGTTCTCCGCACGGAGGGCTTCATTCTCGGTTCGCAGGGCGTCGATTTCGCCGATCGCGGCGGCGATGGAGCTGACGTCATGGCCGATCCCATCCAGCGCACTCTGGACCGGACGGAAGGCGAAGCCCATGCCGCGCTGCAAGTCGACCACCAGCGGGTTGGCCGACGCGGCCATCATCACGAGGCTCAGGACGAGCACCGAGAGGTAGGCGACGGCGCGGCGACGCGCGGGCCGGTTCGCGAAGATGGCGCTCATCGATGGACCGGCTGGACGGCGCCGTTCGGCGACATCGAGGTCAGCGGGGCGGCCGGATGTACGTCTCGGTCACGAGGACGCGCTCCATGGAATCCATCTCCTGGAGCACGACGCCGGTTCCCCGAGCCACGCAGGTGAGCGGATCGTCAGCGATGTGGACCGGCATCTGGGTAGCCTCGGCCACACGTCGATCCAGTCCCGCGAGCAGTGCCCCGCCACCGGCGATCACGATGCCCTGGTCCATGATGTCGGCAACGAGCTCCGGGGGCGTCTCCTCGATCGTGTCCCGGATGGTATCCACGATCTGGGCCACGGACGGCTCGATGGCCTCACGGATCTGGTCGGCGCCGACCTCGACACTTCGGGGCAGGCCGGTCAGGAGATCCCGGCCCCGAAGGTTGACCCGTTGCTGGTCCCACTCGCCCGGGTAGGCCGACCCGATGGCGACCTTGATGTCCTCGGCCGTACGCTCGCCGAGCAGCAGGTTGTACTCGCGGCGCGCGAAGTTGACGATGTCCTGGTCCATCTCGTCGCCGCCGATCCGGATCGAGCGGCTGACCACGATGCCCCCGAGGCTGATGACGGCCACTTCCGTGGTCCCGCCGCCGATGTCGACGATCAGGCTGCCCGACGGCTCGCTGACCGGCAGGCCTGCCCCGATCGCGGCCGCCATCGGCTCCTCGATGAGCCGGGCCCAGCGGGCACCGGCGTTGAGCGCCGCGTCCTTGACGGCGCGCTTCTCGACCTCGGTCACGCCCGACGGAATACCGATGAGCATGCGCGGCCGGGCGATGAGCCCGATCCGATCGTGGACCTTGTCGACGAAGTACTTGATCATCTGCTCGGTGACGTCGAAGTCGCTGATGACGCCGTCACGCAGCGGGCGCACCGCGATGATGTTGGCCGGGGTCCGGCCGACCATTCGCTTGGCCTCCGCGCCGACCGCCAGGACGCGGCGCGTCCGTGCCTCGATCGCGACCACGGACGGCTCGCTGATCACGATGCCGCGATCGCGAACGTGGACGAGCGTGTTTGCGGTACCCAGGTCGATACCGATGTCGCGGGAAAAGATGCCGAGCAGGCGGTCGAGCATGCGGGGTGGGGATCCTCTGCGGATGACGTCTCAGGGCCATGTTGCCAGCGCCCGGTTGTCAGCGCCCGGTTGAGCCCGAGCAGTATACCCACGACCTTGCCGAACGCCGCCATCGGCAGTTTGCCCTACGCGACGGGGTCCAGCGCCTCGTCGAGCTGGCTCGCTCCGTACCTCATGCCACGCGTCCGGACGCGAGCGTCGAGCGGTCGAAGGCGATGCCCCGATCGCGCATCGACACCCAGGCATCGTGCCCAATCACCAGGTGATCGAGGACATTGATGTCCAGGAGTCGACCGGCTGCCAGGGCCTCCGCCGTCAGGTGCAGGTCGTCCGGGCTCGGCGTCGGATCGCCACTCGGGTGATTGTGGACCAGGATGATTCCCGCGGCGGTCAGCCGGACGGCATCGCGAAACAGCTCGCCGATCCGCACCACCGACGAGCTCAGATTGCCCTGGTAGGCGGTCACGACCCGCTGTACGACGTTCTTGGTGTTGAGGATGACGACGCGGAGCTCCTCTCGTTCGAGTCGGCCCATCTGAAGCACCAGACGGTCCGCCACATCGCCCGGCGAGCGAACGGTCCATCGGGCCGTGGGCCAGTCCGCGAGGAGTCGCCTCCCGAGCTCGAAGGCGGCTTGAAGTTGAGCGGCCTTGGCCGCACCGACACCGGCGATGCCCTCGAGCTCGAGGCCCGAAGCTCGAGCGATCCCGGTCAGTCCGTCGAACCGCGCGATGGCTTCCTCCGCAAGGCCCACCGCAGATCTGCCACGCGAGCCGCTGCCCCAGAGCAGGGCGATGAGTTCGGCCGACGTGAGCCCGCCGGCGCCACGAAGCTCGAGGCGCTCCCTGGGCCGCTCCGCTGCTGGCAACTCGCGGAGCGTCCGGCCCACAGGCCGCCGGTCATCCGTTGCAACCGTGTTCGACATGGTCCCTCCGCCGGCTCCATCGCTGCGGCAGGCAAGGCGTCCCCGGGCCCGAACGACGGAAGCCCGCCGATTCCCCCCGCCATCCGGACCCGGGAACACTGCGGACCCTATCCGGGAGCCCTCACCAGCCGATCACCCGTACGTGCATCGTGACTCTCCGAGCGCAAGGGCGAGGTTGCGCCCTGATTCAGCCGTCGCGAGAGAACTCGGCGGTCGCCAGAGGACTCGCCCATCGCGAGGACTCGGGCGTCGGCGCGAGGACTCGCTCGTCGCGGGGCGCCAGGATGATCAGGCGCTGAGCGCTCGCTCAGCCACGATCAGGAGAATCGCGTTGAAGGTCGCATGGAGCCCGATCGACGCCCACAGCGAGCCCCGTCGGTTGAAAACGTAGCCGAGAGCCAGGGCAACCGGGACGCGCGCGCCCGCGGCCACGATGGCAATACCGAATGCCGCGCCGAAGGTATCGCCGCTCTGGTCGAGGATGTGGACGAACGCAAACAGCGTGGCCGCACGGATGATGGCCGCTCGGGGCCCGGACATCCGAAGCCACGCCGTCTGGGCGAAACCACGGAAGAAGAGCTCCTCATAGACCGGCGCGATGATCGCTCCGGCGAGCAGATTCACGAGAAGGCCCGTTGACGATCCTGTCGGCGGGAGCGGTGACGCCGGCTGCTGGCCGATGATGCTGACCAGCATGGCGACGGCGATCGCCGTGACCAGGACGACCGGGCCGGCGACGAGGGCTCCCGACACGAAGTCTGCAAGCGCCTGTCGATCCGGTCTGCGGAGACCCATCTCGCCCCATGTCAGCGCATCCGCGCCCACCACCATGACCCGGAGGAGGAGCACGACGACCATGGCCTGCAGTCCGAGACCGAGGAGCGTTAGTGACGGACCTTCGATCTGCAGCCTGAGGAGCTGCAGCGGGGTCAGGACGACGATCGCGGCGAGATACCAGCCGACCACGACGGCGAGGAACGTGAGGATCGGCGACGGACCGGCATACGCAGCTCCGCCGGCTCGGCGTTCGATCGCCTGCGAACCTCCGAGAAGGACAAGGGCGACGAGCACGACCACCATGCCGAGGACGAACAGGATCACGCCCGCGATCGTCCGACCGGCGAGCAGGCCGATGAAGGTTGCCCCGGCACCCGTCAACAAGGCGATCCAGCCACCAGCGAAGAGGCCGGGGGCCCGGCGACCCTCGATCGTGAACCGGAACAGGCTCATGACGGCCGATGACGAGGCGGCGGAGGCGCTCGCAGGGTCAGCCGGACTCGGATCTACGGCGTCCGTGGCGTCCGTGGCGTCCACGGCGTCCGCGGGGTCTACGGCGTCCGTGGCGTCTACGGCGTCCGCGGGGTCCTCGGCTTCGTGGCTCATCGGTGCGGTCGCCGGCTGGTCCGTGCCAGCGTCAGGGCCGCCGGGCTGGATGTCGTCGTGGTCCGAGGGTTCGGGCTCGGGCCCGGTCAAGATTCGGCGAGCGAATCGCCCGATCGGGACCGAACGGCGCGCGCCGCGGCCGACCGAGCCGACTGCGGACGGATTGCCGCAGGGTGGCTTGCGGACCGCACCGCGGCAGTTGCGTCGCCCGCGCCGAGTGCCTCGCGGGCCGGCGTCGAGACGGCGCCAGCCACGATCTCAGGTCGTTCAAAATCCCGACCGCACCAGGCGCACAGGGACCAGTCGAGTCCGACGAGCTTCGAACAGTTCGGGCAGACCCGGTTGAGCCGGGTCCGACAGGTCGGGCAGATGATCCACTCGTCATGGACCGTCCGGTCACAGGTCGGGCAGTGCCGAACCGCCTCGATCTCTGCCAGCATCGCCTCTTCGGCCAGGTTCCGTTCATAGACGTCGCCGATTCGCTCCTGCGGTCGCACGATCCGGTATGCGAAGACAGCCAGTGGGAAGATTGGGAGCGCGACGATAATGACGGCGGCCGCGAGGTACGGCGCAATCGGGTTCTCAGTCCGGAGCTGCATGTCGCGGAAGGCCCAGTAGGCCGCCGCGAGCCAAAGCACCAGGACATAGATCAGCAGGATCCGCCCGCCCAGTTGGATGACCGGGTTGTCAAAGATGGAGCCGATCGCGTTGCCGATGGTTCCGAGAATCTCTTCCATCCGGTGGGCGTGAGCCTCCCTGACTGGTGGTGCGCAGACGATGCGCAGGGCGAGGACCGGGGCAGTGTACCAGCGTCGTTCCGGCCAGCCGGAATGTGAATGACGCCGCGCCAGCGTGCCAGCCTCGGACGTCCGGCTCCCTGGAAGCGTGACGATCGCTCTGCGCGAGCGTCCGACTGCCGCTCGGTCCGGCTCGGTCCGGCTCGGCGGCGGCTCGGTCCGGCTCGGCTCGGTCCGGCTCGGCTCGGCGCGCGATCTGGGACGCAACTGGGCCGCGCTTCCTGGTCACGCGAGGCGGCTGGTCACGCGAGGCGGAGGCCTTTCCTGCCACGCGAGGCGGCCGCGCTTCCCGGCCACCCGAGGCGGCCACGACAGGCGGAGGCCTTTCCTGCCACATCGACACGCGGGGAGGACAAGGCAGTGAATTTGGTCCGATTCCGGTTGATCCGACGCGTGACCGACCTTGGTCGTGCTCAGCAGGGTGACAGGCCACCCGGATCTCGCCTCGGATTGCCCATCCATGGGGTCTCCAGACTGCCTGACCGTCCGGGGATGTCGATGTGGCAGGGTATTGGGAAGTCAGAACCGGGATCCGGCAATCTGGATTGGGACCTGGCACGAATCCGGGACTCGGAGCCCTGACGTGGGCAGCGGAGCCAAGGCCAGGCACGAATCCGGGACTCGGAGCCCTGACGTGGGCTGCGGAGCATGGCCCGGCGCGGATCCGGGAGTCAGGCCGAAGGGGCCTTACCGGTCCTCGGAGCGACCGCAACGCTCCCGCCGACGATGAGGACCACTGCCCCGGCCGCACCAACGATCGAACCGAACACCGCCCCGAAATCGCCGAGGACATACGGCCACAACAGGCCGAGAAACAGCGATCCGCCGATCAGCGGCAGCACGGCATTCCGGATCCAGAGCGGAACGCTATTCGGCAGGATCGCAAGGATCACGATGGCGATGAGGATCGCCAGGATCGGCAGGTTGGCCAGGCTCGACAGGCCCCAGCTGCTGGTGTAATCCACGATACCCGGCGCCCAGGGCAGGAGAAAGCTCACAGCCGCGACGGCGCTTCCTACCATCACCAGCCATCCCGATAGGCTGTTCGGGGCATCGAATGGGAGGTCGGCGAACAGTGGCGCTTCGCCCGGCCGCGCTGCCGCGGCGGTACCTCCCGGGCCCGGGCCCGCGACACCGACCGGCCCCGACGCCGAGGGGCTGTCGGTCGAACTCGAGGGCATGGGTCGCGCCGAGACCGGGCCACCAGCGGACATGCTTGGACCGCCTGTCCCAGGCTCGGGCGTACCCGCGAGGGGCATCGTACCCGCGAGGGGCATCGTTCCGGCGAGGGGCATCGTTCCGGCGAGGGGCATGGCCATCGGCGCGGCGGGTACCGCAGCCGGCGGGGAGCCCGGCGCACGGGACACCGGGGCGGCGCCCTGGTGCACGGCCGATGGGCTCAGATACGAGCCGGGCAACTTGAGCGGCGGCACGATGCCGCCCGACCCAGGGCCGCCGGGAGCCTCAGCTACCCCAATGCTTTCGGGGTTCCCCGCCGCAACGGCCGACTCGGTTCCGGGCGTGGGAGTGTCGACGAAGACACCGCAGGCGGGACATGTGAGGCTGCCCGGCTGGATCGGTCGTCCGCACGACCAGCAGGGAACGGGGCCGGCTGTCATCAGAACTCCCCCCAGGGCGCAAATGCGCATGCGTGTGCGTGGCCTTCAGGGTGCCAGATGTGGCGTCGTTCGGGAAGCCTCCCATCGGTACCTGCCTCAATGGGCCTCGCGGCCTGAATGCGCGCCGAGGCCTGAAATGGTCCCCATGGGCAACACTCCACCCCGAGGATCAGGCCGCCGAATCCACCGGTTGTTGGTGCCGCCCGACCTCGAACGTCCAGGCGGCGGATCGCCAGGCCGCCGCGATCGCGACAAGGACCGCGGTCCCGATCCAACTGACCGACAGGAAGCCGAGGGCCAGGCCGCGATCGATGATCGCTCCCCCGTCGAGGATCACGATTCGCGCGTGCTCGAACGCGAGCCCGATGGCCAGATCCCCGCCGACGATAGCCACAAGGAGCGTCGCGTTCGTCGCGACCAGGACCAGGAGTCCCGCTGGGCGAAACAGCCCCGCGACGCCACCACCGAGTGAACGCGCGACCCCCGAGCCCCACGCCAATCGCCGCTCGGCGACTCCGCCGACTGCCTCGCCGATGACCCAGGCTGCGACGATCGCCCCGACGTTGACGGGCACCTTGAGGATGACCCGAATCGCCACCGGAACCGCCGGATCGCCCGGCCGGATGAGTTCACCGTAGGCGGCACCCACGACGGCAACCAGACCCACAGTGATGGCCACGGCGGTCGGCACGTGCGCGAGCCAGCGGACCGCGGCGGCGCGCCAGGACCCACCGGCAACCGGTTGAGCTCGATCTTCGAGGTCGTCCTCAGCGGCCGCATCGCGGATAAGGGCGAGGTCGATCGTCGCCCCGACAACACCCGATAGCACGAACCAGGCAAGCGTCACCGCGACCATCAACCCGACGAGGATGAGGAACGGGACCGACGGTCCCCCGAACACGAACCCGACGAGCGTTGGACCCAGCGCATTCGCGAGCGCCGCGGTGCTCGGCAACGGGATCAGCGGAAGCAGCATGAGGACCACGCCTCCGCGGGCGAGAAACGCTGCAAGCGCGAGGACCCACCAGCGCGGACGTGATAGCACCGCGAGCAGGGAGATACCGAGCCCTGCGGCAGCCGTCATCGGCGGGTGGCTGTTCGTGGCGATGGTTACGGGGCTGGCGTCGGACCGGCGAGCGCGTCGAGCTGGGCAAGGGCCTGGCG
>JANMPD010000054.1:0-34129 GCA_031369685.1 Chloroflexota bacterium
TGACCGGAAGCGCCGGTCGGAGGTGGCGATGCGACGTCTGATCTCGCTGGTAAGTGCGATCGTCGCGCTCGTGGGCCTCGGCTTCGTCCTCGTGAATGCGACGACCGTCGATCGGCGGCCCCCGAGCATCAAGACGATTGCCCTCAGCGCGTCGGCAGGGGACCCGCGGCTCGCGCAGACCGTGACTGCGATTGACATTGAATTCAGCGAGCCCGTCAGGCCGGCAACGGCCGAGGCGCGGTTCCGAATCGATCCCGTGGTCGATGGGGCCTTCACCTGGAACGGCTCGACGGCCATCTTCACGCCATCGCGGAAGCTTCCCCAGGACACCACGTTCACGATTTCCATTGCGCCGGGCACAGAAGATCTTCTGGGCAACATCGACCCCACCGGCCTCGAGGAGTGGACATTCGCGACGGTGGGACCGCCGGTTGTCCTTCGAACCACGCCCAACGATGGGGCGGGCGGCGTGCTACTCGACGGCACGATTGACGTGTTCTTCGATCGACTGATGGACACCACATCCGTCGAGGGGGCAATCTCGATCGAGCCCGCGGTCCCCATTCGCCCCAACTGGCGTGGGTCCGTCGTGTCGCTCTCGCTGGGGCCGGGCCTGGCCCCGGGCACCCAGTACACGCTGACGATCCGATCGGAAGCCGCGGACACGGGCGGCAGCCGTCTCGGGTCGCCCTTCCGGATGACGTTCATCACCGGTGGTGCCGGCCTCGGGATCGTGACCACGATCCCGGCCGACGGCGTTGCCGGCATCGGTATCGGGTCGCCGATCGCCGTTCACTTCGAGGGGCCGATCGATCCCGTCTCGATCCCGGGAGCGCTTCACGTGACGCCGTCGGTTGACGGTACCTTCCGGGTGGTGACCCTCGAGGGCGATGGGTCCGGTCTCGGCGCCGCCACTCCCTCGACCGGCGGGAACACGCTCGTCTTCCTTCCCTCGACGTCCCTCGCCCCGCATACCACCTACACCGTGACACTTGATCCGATCGTTGCACGCCTGGGCGATGCGTCGGCAGTGACCCTCGGGCGAACGTGGTCGTTCACCACGGGCGCGCCGACGGCGTCGGGCCAGAACCAGATCGGCTTTCTCAGTGCTCGCGGCGGCGTGCGCAACGTCTGGGTCATGAACCCCGACGGGACGAATCAGCGGCAACTGACCACCGAGCTGCTACCGGTCACCAGCTTTGACACAACCGCCGATGGCGCGCGGGTCGTGTACGCGGCGGGTGGCGTCATCAAGACGATGGCCATCGACGGCAGCGGCCTTCGCCGGCTGACCGAGGGTGATGGGCGGCTCGAATATGCGCCGAGCCTGGTCCCGGACGGCAACGCGATCATCGTGGCCCGGCGAGACCCGACCCTCGCCGACCTCGGTTATTGGTTCGTACCCCTCCCCGGGAGTCCCGGCGATGAACGCCAATTGCTCGGGCACGGCGCTCCCGCGCCCGACTCCACGACGCCGGCCGGCGATGGCCTCGATGGGACGGACGGATCGCCACCCTGGATCCCGCGAGTCGCATTCGCCCCGAGTGCGGAGTCGGCGCTTCTCGTCACGGCGACCGGCGAAGTGCAGCTCCTCGATCTCGGGGTGGCGGACCTGTCCGGCACGCCATCGCCACCGCTTCGGCTGGCGCTATCGGCGAACGCCGCGCCAACGTGGGTGTCCGCCCGGGACGCCTTCGTCCTGGCCGCTTCGCCGGCTGCGGGGGGCGCATCGGCGCTGCTGAGGATCGACACGCTCGGAAACTCGGAGCCGATCAGGGGAACGGATGGTGCGGCCGGACCGATCGACGTGTCGTCCGGCGGATCCCTGGCCTTCGTGATCCGCCGGCCCGATGGGCAAGCCCGGCTCCGCCTGCTCTCGATCTCGGGCGTGGTCCGGGACATCGATCCGATGCTCGGGCGGGAGGATCGCTGGCCAAGTTCGGCGCCTGATGGCCTCAGCCTCCTGATCAGTCGCGTCCTGATCGTCGACCCGACCCTCTCGGATGGCATCTGGCGGATCGACCTGCCGACCGGAGCGTCCCGCCGGCTGACCGTCGACGGGGCCTACGCGCGCTGGATTCGGTAGGGCGATTCGCCGAGTTGACCCGTTCGAACGGCGATTGATACACTCGCCGCCAATCTCGACCGGCTCGTCCGTGATGCGCCCCGAGTTCCCGCACGCAACCCCGAGCCAGATTCCGTGTTCTGAGCCCGTGCCCAACCGGGCGACGCGCGCCCGATCGAGGGTGGCGTTCACGTCGACATCAAGGAGGATCCGGATACCCCGATGGACGCCAGTCAGCTGCAGTTGATCATTCTGCCCGCCGGGGTGATCGCGGTTCTTTTCGCCGTCTATCTGGCTCGTGACGTGCTCGCACGCGATACGGGAACCAAGGAGATGGAAGACGTCGCCGCGATGATCTTCGAAGGGGCCGTTGCCTTCATTCGCCGTCAGTACACGACGATTGGTGCGCTGGCGATCCTTGGCGCCGTCGGCATCGGGGCTGTCATCACCGTCTTTGAGACGAAGGATGTGGCCGACACCGGGATCTTCGGGATCGACCTCGGCTGGCGAACGGGGCTCGCGTTCCTCGTCGGAGCGGCCTGCTCGATGGCCTCCGGGATCATCGGCATGTACATCAGCGTCAAATCCAACGTCCGGACCGCAGCCGCGGCTCGACGCAGCCTGGTTGAAGCGGTCCAGGTCGCGATGCGCGGCGGCGCCGTCTCGGGCTTCCTGGTCGTCGCCCTGTCCCTGCTCGGCGTGTACGGCATCTTCAGCCTGTTCGGTGGGCTCGGCGGTGGCCAGGCGACCCATGACGCGCCGTTCCTCATCGTCGGGTTCGGCTTCGGGGCGTCGTTCGTGGCCCTGTTCGCCCAGCTCGGCGGCGGCATCTATACCAAGGCTGCGGACGTCGGGTCCGACCTGGTCGGCAAGGTTGAGGCGGGCATCCCCGAAGACGACCCCCGCAACGCTGGCGTGATCGCGGACCTTGTCGGCGACAACGTCGGTGACTGCGCCGGCCGCGGCGCGGACCTGTTCGAGTCCACCGCAGCCGAGAACATCGGCGCGATGATCCTGGGTGTCGCCGTCTACGGGATCGCCCTGACCCAGGGTTGGCCGAGTCCTGAAGCCTGGATCTTCTTCCCGCTCGTGGTGCGGGCATTCGGGCTCCTGTCCACGATCGTGGCCATCTTCTTCGTCCGCGGTCGCGAGGACGAGAACCCGATGAACATGCTCAACCGCGGCTACTGGGTCACGACCCTGCTGTCGGTGGTGGCACTGCTGCTGACGACCAACGTCATGATGCAGACCAACGGCAATGCGCCCTCCGGCCTGCCGGTCTGGCTCTACTTCTTCGGGGCCGGTGTCGTTGGCCTGGCGACGAGCGTCGCGTTCGTCTACATCACCCAGTACTACACGGCCGGCACCTACCGGCCGGTCCGGGAGATCGCCGAGGCATCCCGCACCGGCCCCGCCACCAACATCATCTCCGGCATGGCGGTGGGGTTCGAGACGACCTTCGTCACGGCGATCACCATCGGCATTGCCCTCTTCGCGAGCCATTGGCTCGGCTCACAGGCAGGGATCCTCAACGCCGACGGCAGGGACGTCGGTGGCATCTTCGGGACCGCGGTCGCGACGATGGGCATGCTCATGACCACTGCCTACATCCTGGCGATGGACACCTTTGGCCCGATCACCGACAACGCCGGTGGGATCGCCGAGTTCAGCCGGGCGGAAGCGGGCGCGCGCGAGATCACCGATCGTCTCGACGCCGTTGGGAACACGACCAAGGCGCTTACCAAGGGCTACGCCATTGCTTCGGCGTCGCTCGCAGCGTTCCTCCTGTTCAACGCCTTTATCGACAAGGTCAACCTGATCCAGACGAACCGGGGCGGGCCGCTGCTCGAGTCCGTCAATCTGGCCAACGTCAACGTCTTCATCGCCGCCCTGATCGGCGCGATGCTCGTCTACTTCTTCTCGTCGCTCGCCATCCGCGCGGTCGGGACGACGGCCCAGGCGATCATCGTGGAAGTGCGGCGTCAGTTCCGCGAGATGCCCGGGATCATGGATTACAGCGTCCGTCCGGACTACGCCCGGGTGGTCGACATCACCACCAAGGCCGCCCTCCGGGAAATGATCCTGCCGGGCCTCGTGGCCGTTGCCACGCCGATCGTCGTCGGGCTTCTGCTCGGAGCCGAGGCCGTTGCCGGCATGCTGATGGTCGGTACCATCGCCGGCGTCCTGCTCGCGACCGTCCTGAACAACGGCGGCGGGGCGTGGGACAACGCCAAGAAGTACATCGAGTCCGGGAATCTCAAGGATGACGCCGGAAACATCCTGGGCAAGAAGACGGATGCCCATGCCGCGGCCGTCGTCGGCGATACGGTCGGCGATCCGTTCAAGGACACGGCCGGTCCCTCGCTCCACGTCCTGGTGAAGCTGCTCGCGACGATCACGCTGGTCCTCGCGCCGCTGTTCATCCGCTAAGCACCGAATCACTGGCGGTCGAGCAGGCGCTCGACCGCTCCAAGGAGCCGGATGGACCTCATCGTCCAGGCGATCGTCATGGGCATCGTGCAGGGGCTCACCGAGTTCCTGCCGGTGTCGAGTTCCGGCCACCTCATTCTCGTGCCGGCGCTGCTGGGCTGGCACGACCCGTTCATCGACAGCCTCGTGTTCAGCGTGCTGCTGCATATGGCAACGCTCCTGGCGCTGCTGATCTACTTTCGAGCCGACTGGTTCCGGCTCATCCCGGCCTGGTTTGCCTCGATCCGCGACCGATCGCTGGCCGATGACCCGGACCGGAAGCTCGCATGGCTCATCGGCGTATCAACGGTCCCAGCGGTCATCGCCGGGCTGGCGCTCGGGGATCTGGCCGAGAACCCGGACTTTCGGGACGTCGGTCGCGTGGCGATCGCCCTGGTCGTCGGGGCAGCGCTTCTCTGGCTCGGTGAACGGGTCGGATCACGCACTCGATCCATCAGCGACCTGGGCACGCGTGGTGCGCTCGGAATCGGCCTGGCCCAGGCGCTGGCTCTCATTCCGGGGATCAGCCGTTCGGGAATCTCCATTGCAGCGGGCCTGGTGGCCGGCCTGGACCGGGCCTCCGCCGCGCGGTTCTCGTTCCTGATGGCGACGCCGATCACGGCCGGGGCGGGCCTGTTCGAGATCCGCAAGGTCATCAACGGCGAAGCGGTCCCGGTCGATCTCGGGCCACTGGTGGCGGGGATGGTCGCGGCGCTCGTCGCGGGACTCCTCGCCATCGCGTTCATGCTCCGGTTCCTGCGCTCGAATTCGACGACCGTGTTCATCGTCTATCGGCTCGGGCTCGCCGCGTTCATTGTCGTCGCCTGGCTGGGGCTCTGGGATCGATAGCGGCCGGCGACGATGGAAGTCATGAAGCAGCTTCGGCATCGGGCGATCCGCGATCTCGTCGACCAGCGGCCGATCCGAACGCAGCAGGAGCTTGCGGCAGCCCTCCGAGAGCGGGGGTTTCGGACCACGCAGGCGACCATCAGCCGCGACGTTGCCGAGCTCGGCCTGATCAAGGCGACTCGCGGCGGGACCCACGCGTACGCGCTCCCGCCCCGACTCGTGGAAGCCGAGGCATCGGGCGAGGATCGCCTCCGCCGATTGCTTCGGGAGCTGCCAGCCGAGATACGGGAATCCGGGTTGATCCTGGTCGTGCGTACGCTGCCCGGGTCGGCGCACCCGATCGCGGCAGCCCTTGATCGCGCGCGATGGCCAGAGGTGGCCGGATCGGTCGCCGGCGACGACACCGTCTTCATTGCCACCGCCGACCGACCCGCCCTCAAGCGCGTCCGGCGCAGGCTCGAGCAGTTCGGCGAGGCCGACTAGCGAACGCGTGAAACGCCGAATCGGGTGGCTTTGACACCCCGCAGGGCCCGCGCTAGGCTACGTCCCCGGCATCGAACTCCAGCCCGCGGGACCGCCCCGGAGCACTGGGGTTCTTCGTTTATTGGAGCCGCCGCCGTCCCGTTCCTGCAGTTTGCAGAGACGCCGAGCCACACTCGGGAGCCCACGTGAATAACAAAGTGACCTATATCTCGCGAGAGGGCCTCGAGAAGCTCCGCCACGAGCTTGAGCAGACGGTATCCATTCGGCGCCCGGAAGTGGCCGGCCGGATCCACGATGCCAAGGAACACGGCGACCTGAGCGAGAACGCCGAATACGAGGACGCCAAGAACGAGCAGGCGTTCGTCGAGGGCCGGATCCAGACCCTCGAGGCGCTCATCAAGAATGCGACGCTGATCGACGAGCACCATTCGAAGGACCTCGTCCAGATCGGCTCGTCCGTCACGGTCGACGGCCCCGATGGCAAGGAGACATTCACGATCGTCGGGTCGACCGAGGCCCGTCCGACCGAGGGACGGATCTCCAATGAGAGCCCGGTCGGCCGATCGCTCCTTGGCCGCAAGAAGGGTGACAAGATCATTGTCCGTGTCCCAGCGGGAGACATCTCGTACACGGTCATCGGGATCGCCTAGCTTCGACCAGCAGCGGCGGCGGTCGGGCCGCCGTAGGATCGGTGGCAGCAACGGGCGGGTGCCTCTGGCCACCTACGAGGAGCAGCACCAATCATGGACTGGGCGGACGAGCTGGCCTCGCGCGTTTCGGGACCGCAGGTCATCAACGATTCGAAGACGCCATCGGGGACCGTCCATGTCGGTAGCCTGCGCGGGCCGGTGATTCTCGACGTGATCACCCGTGCCCTCCGCGCCGCCGGTCACGAAACGACGCTCCTCTACGGCGTCGATGACCTCGACGCGATGGATGCGCAGGCCCTGCTGACCCCGGATGCCGTGGATCGCTACATGGGCGTGCCGCTGGCCCACATTCCGGATCAGGTCGGCGACGGCCACGCGTCCTATGCCCGCCACCATGCCCAGACCTTCATCGACCTGTTCGCCGATCTCGGGATCCATCCGGATCGCTACTACTGGATGAGCGACATCTACCCGACCGGTGCGATGGATGAGTTCATCCGGACGGCGCTCGATCGCGCCCATGTCGTGCGCGACCTGTACCGACGCGTGTCCAACGTCCAGCATCCGGACACGTGGCACCCGGTACTCGTGATCTGCGAGCAGTGCGGCAAGGTCGGGACGACCATCGTCACCCAGTGGGACGGCGAGCGGGTGTTCTACGAGTGCCGGGCCAACCTCGTGACCTGGGCCGCCGGGTGCGGCCATTCGGGCTGGGTGGCGCCGTTCAGGGGACGCGCCAAGTTGCCCTGGAACCTGGAATGGGCCGCCCAATGGAGCCTGTTCGGCGTGACGATCGAACCGTGCGGCAAGGACCTCGCGACCGCCGGTGGGTCCCGTGACCGGTCCGATGCGATCGCGCGGGAGGTCTTCGAGCGCGAGCCGCCGATCAACGTCGCCTACGAGTTCCTGAACATCGGCGGCCGCAAGATGTCGACCTCGAAGGGTCTGGGTGCGGCGGCCCATCGGATCGTGGAGGTCATCCCGCCCGAGCAACTCAGGACGCTGTTCATCCGGCCGAGGCCGAACCAGGCCATCGAGTTCGATCCGGAGGGGACCGACGCGATCCCGCGCCTGTTCGATGAGTTCGACAAGCTCGCCGACGCAACCGCGGGGCGACCCGTCAAGGGTGAGATGGCGCCGGGCTTCGAGTCCGTCTTTCGCTATGCACTGCGAGACCCGGCCGCCGACGTGGCTGCGGAGGCAGCGGCATTTCGCCCGAACTTCGCCCACCTGGCGTTTCTCGCCCAGGTGCCGGGAGCCGACATCGAAGCCAGGATGGCGGATGAGAAGGGCTCGGCCCTCGACGATCACGAGAGCGCAATCCTCGATGAACGCCTCGCGGCCGCCCGGAGCTGGCTCGAGTCGTACGCCCCTGATCGTGCCCGGATGGCCGTCCGAGATTCGCTACCCGAGGAGGCGAGCGGGCTCGATGACGACCAGCGCCACTTCCTGGGCGCGTTGGCCGGCGTCGTGGCGACCGATGCGACGAACGGATCGGCAACGGGACCGGCCGGCGGCGACGCCTGGCAGTCGGCCATCTTCGCCACGGCCGCCGGACTGGGTCTCCCGCCCGGCAAGGCCTTCGCCGCGCTCTACGTCACGTTCCTGGGACGACCCAACGGCCCGCGCGCCGGGTGGCTGCTCGCAGGCCTCGAACCCGCCTTCGTTGCACGGCGCCTGCGTGAGATTGACGACCCGCGTGCGACGATGGACCGCGCAGGAGGTGTGCCATGAGCGTCGGGATTGCGCGGCTCCGAGAGGAGCCGGATGCCATTCGCAAGGGCGCCATCGACAAGGGCGAGGATCCGTCCGTCGTTGAGGCGGTGCTCGAGGCGGACGCCCGCCGTCGGACCCTGCAAGGGGAGGGCGACGCCCTTCGGGCCGAGCGCAACACGGCGTCGAAAGCGATCGGCGAGGCGATCAAGGGCGGCGCACAGCCTGACGGCGCCGAGGTCGCTGCGCTGCGAACTCGCTCCACGGAGATCGGCAATCGCCTGACCGCCATCGATGCCGAACTGAACGATGTCGAGGCCATCGTCGAGGACCTCCTCCTCCGCATCCCGAACCCCGCCGAGATCGACATCCCGATTGGCGGCGAGGAGTCGAACGTGACCCTGCGAACGTGGGGCGAGCAACTGCCCCACGGCCAGCCGCTCGAGGGCGAGATCGGGGCGGATGCACCCGCCGGTGGGGCGATCTGGGAGCGTCGGCCGCATTGGGAGATTGCCGAGCACCTCGGGATGATTGACCTGGCCCGTGGCGCCAAGATCGCCGGGTCCGGCTTTCCCGTCTACAAGGGCTTCGGCTCAGCGCTCCAGCGCGCCCTGATCATGTGGTTTCTCGACGTGCACACCCGCGAGAACGGGTTCACGGAGGTCTGGCCGCCCATCGTCGTCAACCAGGCATCGGCGCGGGGAACGGGTCAGATTCCCGACAAGGAAGACCAGATGTACGTCGTCACCCGGGACGACCTGTACCTGGTCCCGACTGCCGAGGTGCCGGTCACGAACCTCCACCGGGACGAGATCCTCGAGGCAACCGAGCTGCCGATTCGCTATGCCGCGTACACGCCCTGCTTCCGGAGGGAGGCCGGCGCTGCCGGCAAGGACACGCGCGGGATCCTGCGCGTCCACCAGTTCGACAAGGTCGAGATGGTCCTGTTCGAGCGGCCCGAGGCGTCCGCCGAGGCACTGGAGTGGATGACCGGTGTCGCGGAGGACCTGCTGAAGCGCCTCGGGCTTGCCTACCGCGTGCTGCTCATGGCGACGAAGGAGATGGGCTTCACGCAGGCACGCAAGTACGACCTCGAGGTCTGGTCGCCTGGTGTCGAGCGCTGGCTCGAGGTCAGCTCGTGCTCCAACTTCAAGGATTTCCAGGCCCGTCGCATGGCCGTCCGGTATCGCCCGGAGCCGGGCGCCAAGCCGGAACTCGTCCATACCCTCAACGGCTCGGGCCTTGCGCTGCCGCGGGTCATGGCGGCCATCCTCGAGACGTACCAGCGACCGGATGGATCGGTGGACGTCCCGCCGCCCCTCCGACCGTATATGGGGATCGACTGGATCCCGTCCCCGGCCATCTGACGACCCCTTCGAGCATCCACGATGGTCGATCTCGGTGTCACGCTCCCGGATCGCCACACGCTGGTCTCCTATGCCGAGCGACCCGACCTGATCGGCCCGGCAGGGCACTTCAATGGCTCGGTCTGGCCCGAGTTCATGCTCCAGGACAGCGTGGCGGATCGGTACTGGCATCTCCTCGACACCGTCTTCCTCGATTACCAGCTCGTGCTCCTCGACCCGGACGGCCAGATCGCGGCAACGAACAACAGCGCTCCGCTCGCCTGGGACCGGATCGAGGCGGGCCTGCCGGAAGGATGGGATCGGCAGTTCGAGCAGACGGCGAAGGACCTGGAAACCGGGCGCGCTGTGAACACCCTCGGGGCCCTCCAGATCGTAGTCGATCCTGCCCGGCGGGGGACCGGCCTGGCCGGCGTCATGGTCAACGCGATGCGGGCCAATGCCCGGGCTCATGGGCTCGACTCCGTGATCGCCTGTGTTCGCCCGACCGACAAATATCGCTACCCGCTGATTTCCATCGGGCAATACGCGTTCTGGACCCGGCCTGACGGTGAACCGTTCGACCCATGGATCCGACTCCATGCGCGCCTCGGGGGCCGGATCGTCCGGGGATCGCCGCAATCCATGACGATCCGCGGGACCATCCCGGACTGGCGGCGCTGGACGGGCGAGGCCTTCCCGAGTTCGGGGCAGTACCTGCTTCCGGTTGCCGCCGCACCGATCACCATCGATCTCGAGCGGGACGAGGGCGTCTACTTCGACCCGAATGTCTGGATGGTTCACACCGTCGATCCTGGTTGAGCCGGCCGTTGGCACGTCGTGTGACGGCGCGACACTGGTCCCGGGTGAGCGCTGATATCCTCGGCGGTGGAGAGGTGCCGGAGTGGTCTATCGGTCCTGTCTTGAAAACAGGCGGGTGAAAGCCCCGTGGGTTCGAATCCCACCCTCTCCGCCAATGACCCTGGATCGCCCCAACCACCGGGAGCCCTAACGATGATGCCGCTGTGCGAGGACTTCGCCGCCACTGCCGAGGTTGATCCGCCGCGCGACGTCTGCCAGACCTGCGTCGACATGGGCTCGACGTGGGTCCATCTGCGGCAGTGCCTCAACTGTGGCAAGACGAGCTGTTGCGACAACAGCCCGAATCGGCACGCAACCGCGCACTACCGGTCGGACGGCCATCCCATGATCCGGTCCGCCCAGCCCGACGAGGATTGGCGCTGGTGCTTCAAGGACGAGCTGTTCTTCGTCCCCGGGCCCGAGGGCTACGAGGTCGCGGAGGACTGAGGGCGCTCAGGGACGAGCGATCTCCGCGACGATCGCCGCCGCGGCGTCGGGATCCGGGAACGAGGCCTGCGTCCCCGGGCGAGTGACGCTGTCGGAAGCACAGGCCAGGCCGAGCGCGACGGCGTCGGTTTCCGGCCAGCCCATGGCGATGCCCACGGCGAATGCCCCGACGAAGGCGTCGCCAGCCCCGGACGTGTCGATCGCCGAGACGGCCCGGGCAGGGAGCCGTGTCACCGTCCCGTCCGCCCCGATGAGCGCGGCACCACGCGCGCCGAGTGTCACGATCAGGCGGACGCGCCGCTGGGCCGCGAATGCACGAAGGCCTTCGTCGTCGGGTTCCCCGGTCGTCCCGGCAAGCGCGGCGAATTCCGATTCATTGGGGATCAGCCAGTTCGTCACGGCGAGCAGGTCGCTCGAGATCGTCGCGGCTGGTGCCGGATTGAGGATCGTGACCGCGCCGCGCGCCTGGGCAGCAGCGAACGCGGCGGCGGTCGCGGCCTGCGGCACCTCGAACTGGCCGACCGCGACATGGATCCGATCAACCGCGCCGACGGCCGCGGCCGCGTGGTTCGGCGTCAGCAGGTCATTCGCGCCGGAGACGACGATGATCCGATTGGTCCCGTCAGCCTCGACCCAGATGGGCGCGACGCCGCTCGACCCCGTGACGCGCATCACGCCCGTGGCCTCGATCCCGAGGCGCGCGAAGTTGTCGAGCGTCAGGCCCGCATACGCGTCCTCCCCGAGCGCCCCGACGAACGCCACGCCCGCGCCCAGGAGGCGTCCCATCACGGCCTGGTTGGCTCCCTTGCCGCCGAAACCGGTCTGAAACCGGTCGCCGATGACCGTCTCGCCGGGACCGGGCGCACGGCGCACGTAGGCGATGAGGTCCGTATTCATACTGCCGATGACGACGATCGCCGCCAGCCCCGGCGCGTTCGTACCCTGCATGTGGCCCTCGCTGCTCATCCAGACCCGGACACGATACCGTGGCGGGATGCAGCTTCGATCGGTCGTGCCGTCGCGTGTCCTCGCGGCTCTCGCGACCCTCGTGATTGCTGGGGCGCTGGCCGCCTGCTCCGGGTGGAGGCCCGCGCCGTCACCGGCTGGTCCGCCCCAGGTCCACAAGATCGCGATCGCGTACGACATCTCGGGCCGCGGGGACGGCGGCTTCAACGACATTGCCTACAACGGAGCGAAGCAGGCGGCCGTTGGCCTCGGGATCGAGCTCAAGGAGGTCACCGCGCGACCTGACGACACCGATGACGACCGCGCCGAACGGCTGCGGCTCCTCGCTCGGTCGGGCTATGACGCGATCATCGCCGTGGGCTTCACCTACGCCGGCCCGCTCCAGACCGTCGCGGCGGAGTTTCCGAGCACGAAGTTCGCGATCGTCGACGACGGGACCGTGGACGCACCCAACGTGGAGGGCATCCTGTTCGCGGAGCAGGAGGGTTCATTCCTCGTCGGGGTCGCGGCCGGTCTGAAGACGACGACCGGCACGGTCGGCTTCATCGGCGCGGTTCAGATCCCGCTCCTCCAGAAGTTTGAGGCCGGCTTCACGGCCGGCGTCCACGCCGCGAACCCGGCAGCAAAGGTCCAGGTCACGTATCTCAGCCAACCGCCCGATTACTCGGGGTTCGGCGACCCGCCCCACGGCAAGGAAGCGGCACTCGGCATGTACGACAACGGCGTCGACATCATCTTTGCGGCAGCTGGCGGCTCCGGATCGGGCGTTCACGAGGCAGCAGCCCAGGCGGGACACTGGTCGATCGGCGTCGACGCCGACGAATACGTGCTCGCGCCCGAGGGCATACGGGACCACATCCTGACGTCGATGCTCAAGAACGCGAATGTCGCCACCCACGAGTTCGTCACCCAGGCGGCCGGGTTCGCGTTCAACCCAGGCGTGCATACGTTCGGGCTCGCGAACGGCGGAATCGGCTACGCGACGTCGGGCGGTTTCATCGACGACATCAAGGCACAGCTCGACGCCTACGGGGCGAAGATCGTCGCCGGGACCATCGTCGTCCCCGAAACGCCCTGACGAGCCGCCACGTGGCTCGACTTCGCGGCGCCGGCCTCCTCATGGTCGCGCCGGGCGCGGCGATCGCGCTATCCCTCGTTGTGGCAGCAGGCATCCTGGCCCTCGCGGGCGCCGATCCTCTGGCGAACCTTCGCGACGCCCTCGCGTACGGGCTCGAGCCGTCCACCCTGGTCGCGATCGCGAACAAGGCACTGCCCTATTACCTCGCCGGCATAGCGGCGGCCGTGGGATTCCATCTCCGACTGTTCAACATCGGGATCGACGGGCAGTACCGCCTGGCGGCCTTTGCGGCCGCCGTCGTCGGGGCGGTCGTGTCCCTCCCGGCGCCGTTTCACGTGGCCTTGATGATCGTCGTGGCGCTCGTCGTGGGCTGGGGATGGGCGGCGGTCGCCGGCCTCCTGTACGTCCGACGTGGTGTCAACGTCGTCATCTCCACGATCATGCTCAACGCCGTGGCGACCGGGATCATCGCCTACCTGCTATCCCCGTTGCGGCTCGCTCAGCAGACGGCGGGTAGCAACAACGTCGCCACCGCGACACTTCCGGAGAGCGGCTGGATCCCGGGCTTCCCGACGCCAGCCGGGGAGCTCAACGGCGCCCTGATCCTGGCTGTGCTGGTCGGCGTCGCTTATTGGATCGTACTCAACCGAACGACGATCGGTTTCGAGGTCCGCGCCATGGGCCTGGCCGGTCGTGCCGCGACGGTCGCCGGCATGCGCCGCGGGCGTCTCGCCGTCCTGACGATGGGGGCGTCGGGGGCGATTGCCGGGCTCGTCGGCATCCCGCAGTTGCTCGGCGCCACACATCGATTCGGGCTCGACTTCCCGGCCGGTCTCGGATTCACCGGCCTTTCGGTCGCCATCCTTGGACGGAATCATCCGGTCGGGGTGGCGGTCGCCGCGTTCGTCTGGGCATTCCTGGAGCGGTCGGCCCAGGTCCTGGACCTGGCGGGAGTCAGCCGGGAGGTGGTTACGATCCTCCAGGCAGTCATCGTCCTGTCCATCGTCGTCGCCTACGAACTGGTCCGGCGCGTGCGGGCGCGGCGCGATCGCCTTATCACGGCGCGTGCCGCCGAAGGCGCCCAAGCGTGATCGCGACAGCGATGCGCCGAGTCGCATCACGCAGCAGCCGAGGGTGGGCCGCACCCGTCGTCCGGCCAATCCAAGGCGTATCACCGTGATCGCGACCGCGATGCGCCGAATCGCATCACGCAGCAGCCGAGGCTTGGCCGCACCCGTCGTCCGGATCGCGCTCGGCTTCACGATCCTGTCGCTGCTGAGCGGCGTCTTCGATGCGCCGGACCTGTTCTCGCGTGGCGGGGTCTCCGCGACGCTCCGCTTCGCCGCTCCGATCCTCCTTGCCGGTCTCGGGGCCTTGTGGAGCGAACGATCGGGCGTGATCAACATCGGGCTCGAGGGGATGATGATCGCCGGGACGTGGTTCGGCGCGTGGGCCGGCTACCAGTGGGGGATCGGGCCGGCGCTCGTCGCGGGCATCGCGGCCGGGACCGCGTTCGGGCTCGTCCACGCGTTGCTGTCCGTCACCTTCGGGGTCGACCAGGCGATCTCCGGGCTGTCGCTCAATCTCCTTGCCGCCGGCCTTACGCGATTTCTGTCCTCGATCAGCTTCGCGACCGTTCCGGGCGGTTCCATCGTCATTTCCCCGCCGGTCCCGGCCTTCCCGTCGGTGAGCGTTCCTGGGATCGAGGCGCTGCTGGCTCCCGTTGAACGTGCCCGGATCCCTGCCCTGAGCGACAGTGCGGCCGTCATCCTCGGGCTGCTGACGGATGTTTCCGTCCTGACGGTCGGCGCCCTGGCGCTCGTCCCGCTGACCTGGTGGATCCTGTGGCGGACGAGCCTGGGTCTGCGGATCCGCGCCGTCGGCGAGCGCCCTGAAGCGGCCGACAGCCTCGGCATCCGGCCCTGGCGGTACCGGTACCTCGCGCTCGGCGTGTCGGGCGGACTTGCCGGACTCGGCGGCGTCTACCTCGTTACGGTCGCGTCGAGCCTGTATCGCGAGGGCCAGACGGCGGGCCGCGGCTTCATTGGCCTCGCCACGGTGATCTTCGGCAACTGGAATCCATGGTCGGTGACGGTCGGATCCCTCGTCTTCGGGTTCACGGATGCGCTCCGCACGCGTCAGGAAGTCACGGTCGGGGTGCTGCTCGCCGGACTCGGATTGCTCTGCCTCATCGTCGCCGTGCGGCGTGGCTTGAGGCGCGACTGGCGCGGCGTCGCGACCTTCGGTATGCCCGCGGCTGCGATGCTCGGCTGGTTCTGGGTTGTCCGGATCGTGCCGTTAGAGCTCGTGAGCTTCGCGCCGCACCTCACGACGCTGGTTGTGCTGGCCGTTGCCCGGCAGCACGTTCGGCCCCCCGCGGCGCTCGGCGAGCCCTACCGTCGAGATGGACTCGCCTGATCCGGGTCGAACGGCTCAACCACAGCCCGCCACCGCGGTGGGTCGCATGTGAACAGCCCCGGCGACACCGTCGTCAGCCACGATCCTGATCCCGATGGTGCTCCCGGCGACGCCCGACGAAGTCGCCGATACTCTGACTGTCCGCCACCGCCCGCGAGGTTCAAGATATGTCCGACTACCCAGATCTCTACGCCGACGGCTTCTCGCTGACGGCAGGCCCGTTCGGCGTGACCGTCACGCTCCATCGCAGTGATCCAACAGGCGAGGCAGGGCCCCACCAGGACCCGAATGTCGTCGTCGGTCGGATCCGGTTCAGCCGCGAGCTGGCCAAGGTCCTGGCCGACCAGCTGGACCAGATGCTCCTGGCCTCCGCGCAATCGCCCGCGTCGTCGTCGGTCCGTCACTGAACGGCTTGACGCTCGGCGTGCGAGCCGCCTAGACTCCGCGCCTCAACTGAATACGGGCCATGAACGGGATGAGTACCCGTCGAGCGTTGGCACAGAGATCCGGTGGCTGGTGGAAACCGGAGCGACGACGGCAGGGAATGGACCCGGGAGCCTCCGGACCGAACGGCGAACGCGCTGCGGGACTGACCCGTCACGCATCCAAGTAGGCTCCGGCGCAGAGCGCCAGCGATACAGGGCAGCGCCGATCAGCAGCTCACCCGAGCAGCCGGTCGGTCAGGCAAGTGCGGCACATCGCCGAATGAGGGTGGCACCGCGGAAGGCACGGCCTTTCGTCCCGGGAGGACGAAGGTCGTTTTTTGATTCTCGGGCTCATCGGCCCGAGACCGGTCCAGGGCCCGAATCGAACCGGAGGCGTTGTCGGCGATGAACAGCAGCATGGACCCGCTCAGCCTGGCCGAGGCGAAGCGCGAATCCGCAACCGCGGACACCGTGCTCCTGCGCGCGACCCGCCCAGCGGACCTGGAGACGCCGATCGGCGCCTTCCTGCGCCTCGACGACGGGACCACCCCGGCCTACCTCCTCGAATCGGTCGAGGGTGGGGAGCGCCTCGGGCGTTTCTCGTTTCTCGGGGTCGGGCCGCGGCGCCTCCTGGAGGTTCGCGACGGGCGAGCCCGGATCCAGGATCGGCCGGTCGGGGTGACGTCCTACGCGCCGGACCTGCCGATCCGGGAATTCGAGGCCCTCGATCCGCTCGAGGCGCTGCGCGCGTTCGTTCCCCGGCGCCGCGTCGCTCCGCGGGAAGGAATGCCTCGGTTCACGGGCGGCGCCGTCGGTGCACTGGCCTACGACGCTACCTCCATCTTTGAGCCATCGGTCCCGCTGCCGGACGCGGACCCGGTCGGCGTCCCGACAGCGTCCTTCATCGAGACCGACCTGGTGATCGTGTTCGACCACCTGACCCACACCCTGTCGGCGATCGCGTCGCTTCACACGGAGGCGCCTGACTTCGAGGGCCGCTACCGGATCGCGGAAGCAGCCATCTTTGAGGCCCTGGAACGGACGTCCCGACCGTCGCCGGCCGAGATTGCGGGAGCCGGGGCGCGCCGCCCTGCCGGCAGCGGGGCGGCGACGACCGGGGCAGGTGGGACCGCGCGCGGACTCAGTTCGTCATCGATCGAATCCAGCCTCGGCCGGGACGAGTACATTCGAGCTGTCGTGGTCGCCAAGGACGCGATCGCTGCGGGTGAGGCGATCCAGGTGGTCCTGGCCCGCCGACAGTCCTTCGACCTGCCGATCGATCCGTCGACCGGCCGGCCGCTCGACGGGATCGGCCTGTACCGGAGCCTGCGCCGGGTCAATCCGTCGCCGTACCTGTTCTTCACCCGTGTCCCCGGGTTCGAAGTCGTCGGCGCCAGCCCCGAGCTCCTCGTTCAGCTCGATGGCGACAAGCTGACGACGCACCCGATCGCGGGGACGCGCCCGCGCGGCGCCGACGCCCGCGAGGACGCGATCCTCGCCGAACAGCTCCAGCGAGATCCCAAGGAGCGCGCCGAGCACGTGATGCTGGTCGACCTCGGGCGCAATGATCTCGGCCGTGTGGCTCGCGCCGGAAGCGTGACCGTCAGCAAGTACATGGAGGTCGAGCGCTATAGCCACGTCCTGCATCTGGTCAGTCACGTCGAGGCGAAGATCAAGCCCGATCTCGATGCCCTCGACGCGCTACGGGCCGTCTTCCCTGCCGGCACGCTCTCAGGTGCACCGAAGGTCCGCGCGATGCAGCTGATCGCCGCCGCCGAGGGCGAGCGACGCGGACTGTACGGCGGCGCCGTCGGATACCTTGGGTATGACGGCAATCTCGACACGGCCATCACCATCCGGAGCGCTGTGCTGAAGGACGGCCGTGCCCACATCCACACGGGAGCCGGGATCGTGGCCGGGAGCGTGCCCGAAAAGGAGTTCGAGGAGACAGAACACAAGGCGGCGGCACTCCGGCGGGCCATCGAGCTTGCCGCCGCCCCGGCTTCGGGCCGTCCTTCTGCGCAATCCGCCGGGGGTGTCAGCGAGGTTGGCGAGGCCGACACCCATTCCAGCGAGGCACGGGCATGATCCTCGTCATCGACAATTACGACAGCTTCACCTTCAACCTCGTCCAGGCCCTCGAGGCCAGCGGGGCTGCCGTGACCGTGCTCCGGAACGATGCCGTGGATCGGGCCGGGCTCGAGGCGATGATCGACGATCCCGCGGCCGATCTTCGCGGCATCGTCATCTCGCCTGGCCCTGGCGATCCGGAACATGCCGGGGTATCGATGGACGCCGTGCGGATCTCGGCGGAGCATGAAATCCCGCTCCTGGGCGTCTGCCTCGGCATGCAGTCGATGGCCGCCGCGTACCACGGCCAGATCGTCCGGGCGCCGACGTTGGTTCACGGCGAGGCGAGCGAAATCAGCCATGACGGCGCCGGACTCCTGGCCGGCATGCCGCCGAGTTTCATGGCCGCGCGCTACCACTCGTTGTGCGTGGATCCGGAAACCCTGCCGGCCGAATTCCGCGTGACGGCCATCTCCGAGGTTGACCGCGTGATCATGGGCATTCGTCACGTGGCACTGCCGATGGAGGGCGTCCAGTTCCATCCCGAGAGCGTCCTCACGCCCGAGGGCCCCCACCTCCTCGCGAACTTCCTCCGACTCGCCGGCGAGGGTGACGCGTCCGTGCTCGACGATGCCAGCGGCACCTTCGCGACCGCTGGACTCGCGGAGCCCGATCGATGAGCGATCACGTGCGAACCGCCCTCGCGGCCGTCATCGACGGCCGGACCCTCGACCTCGAAGAGGCGCGCCAGGCGATGGGCGAGGTCATGGACGGCGAAGCCACGCCGTCCCAGCTGGCGGCCTTCCTGGTGGCGCTCCGGATGCGCGGCGAGACCGTCGACGAACTCGCCGGGTTTGCTTCCGCGATGCGCGAACGTGTGGTTCGCGTGGAGGCGCCGGAGGGCGCGATCGACGTCGTCGGGACCGGCGGCGACGGGTCGGGCACGTTCAACATCTCGACAACGTCCGCGCTTGTCGTGGCGGCGGCCGGTGTCCCGGTCGCGAAGCACGGCAACCGAGCCATCACCTCGAAGTCCGGGGCCGCCGATGTCCTCGAAGCCCTCGGGGTCCGGGTCGATCACTCGGCTGAATCCGCCGCCGCAGACCTGCGGCAGTTCGGCTTCGCCTTCCTGTTCGCGCCGGCATTCCATCCGGCGATGCGCCATGCCGGCCCGACGCGTCGGGAGATCGGCGTGCGCACCGCCTTCAACCTGCTCGGACCGCTGACCAACCCTGCCGGCGCACGGCGGGCATTGATCGGCGTCGGCGACGCCAGTGCTGCCCCGCGGATTGCCGAAGTTGCCCGTCGCCTGGGCACGGACCGGACGCTCGTCGTGCACGGACGGGGGGTCGACGAGATCCCGCTCGATGGCAGCGGCGTCATTCGCGATGTCACCGCGGACGGTATCCACGAAACGAAGGTCGATCCGGGGGCGCTTGGACTGCGGGCGGCTGCAACCTCGGAACTGGGTGGCGGGACGGCCGACGAGAACGCCGCGATCACCATCGAGATCCTTGAGGGCCGGGGCGGCGCCCGTCGAGATGTGGTCCTGCTCAATGCCGGCGCCGCATTCGTGGCCGCCGGCCGGGTGGTCGAGCTTCGGGACGGTATTGGCCTGGCGGCCGAGACGATCGATGCGGGGCGGGCCCGCGCGCTGCTTGAACGGCTGCGTGAGGCGAAGCGGACCGTCGATGCCGCCACGCCAGGCGACGGACCGAGCTGATGCCGGGAATCGGGAAGGGGAGGGCGCGCGCCGGTGTCGTGGCCGAGATCGCCGCTCGCCGCCGCGTGGACGTTCGCGCCCAACTCCTCGGCATCGATCGAGTCGAACTCCGCCGGTTGGTGCGATCGGCTCCATCCCCGCGGCCGATCACGGAACGTCTCGCAGCCCCCGGCCTGCACCTGATCGCCGAGATCAAGCGTGCCTCGCCGTCGGCCGGCTCGATCGCCGCCGCCGATGAGGACGTCATTGCCCGGGCGCAGGCATATCAGCGCGGCGGCGCGGTCGCGATCTCGGTCCTGTGCGAGCCGCACTGGTTCGGCGGATCCGTCGCTGACCTGTCGGCGGTGCGGGCCGCTGTTTCGGTACCGGTGCTCGCCAAGGACTTCGTCGTCGAATCCCGGCAACTCGACCTGCTCAGGGCCGCGGGCGCCGACCTCGTCCTGCTGCTCGCCGTACTCCACCCGGGACCCCGCCTCGGACGGCTGGTCGATCGGGCGCTGGCGCTCGGCCTCGAGCCGCTGGTCGAGGCGCACGACGAGCGTGAGGTAGACTTGGCGCTCGCTACCCACGCCCGGATTATCGGGATCAACAACCGCGACCTTCGGACGCTGGTGGTGGATCCGGAACAGGCGCCAAGGCTCCGCGAGCGGGTACCGGAAGATCGACTCCTGGTCGCGGAATCCGGGGCTCGCGAACCGTCCACGGTGCGCGGGTGGCGGGCGCTCGGGTTCGATGCGGCGCTCGTCGGCGAAGCCCTTGTGCGCGCCGGGGACCCCGAGGCGGCCGCCCGAGCCTTCTGCTCCGCCGGGCTGTCGCCGACCGATCCCGCGAGCCTGGATCGAGTCCCGCTGGTCAAGATCTGCGGCGTCACGGACGCCTCGGGCATCGATGCCGCCGTGCGCTCGAGGGCCGATGCGATCGGGCTGAACCTCGTACCCGGCACGCCCCGCGCCCTCGAGCTTCGCGAGGCGGTCGCGCTGGCCGCGCGCGTCCGGGCCATCGCTGCGCCGGGCTCTCGCCCGGCCATCGTCCCGATCACGGTTGACCTGTCGGCCGAGGCGCTGAACGCGATTGGCGTGGCCCTCGACGCCGACGCCATCCAGCTGAGCGGCCGCGAGTCGGCGTCCGTCATAGCGGGGATCGACCGTCCCGTCTGGAAGGTCCTGCACCTGCCCGCGACCCCGTCTGGGTCCGGGCCGGATGGTGGAGCCGGGGGCGCGGCGCCGAACGAGCTCGCGGCCGGCGTGATCGCGTCGGCGCGGGAGTACCTCGCCGCCGGCGCGTCGCGGATCATGCTGGACACGGCCGGTGGCCCGCATCCGGGTGGCACAGGGGTCCGGGTCGATGCCGATCTGGTCGTGGCCGTGGCACGCGAGGTCCCGGTGATCCTCGCCGGTGGCCTCGATCCGGCGAGCGTTGGTCCGGCGCTGCGAGCCGCCGCGATGGTCGGCGTCGATGTGACGTCCGGAGTCGAAGCCCCGAGGATTCCAGACCGCCGTCCGAGCAAGGACCCGCTGAAGGTGGCGCTGTTCATCAAGCGGGCGCGTGCATCGAGGATCGACCGGCCGAACCTCGCCGTGCGACCGACGCCCGTCCATGCCGGCCTCCTCGAGGTCGACACCCACGGCCGGTGGGGGATGGAACGCGATTTCGGCGGTCGGTACGTGCCGGAAACCCTGATCGGCGCGCTCGAGCAGCTCGAGGATGCCTATGACGCCATCCGGCACGACCCGCGGTTCTGGTCGGACCTGAACGAGCTGCTCGGGCGATTTGCCGGACGGCCCACCGCCCTGTACCGCGCGGACCGGTTGGCGGAAGCGGTCCACGCCGAGGCGATGCGACTCGGCGCATCAGCCGGGTCGCGCCGTGGGGCAGCGGGCGCGGGGGGTGCCGCGAGCTCCGGTGCCGGCTCCGCCGCTGCGTCCATCGCTACGTCCCCCGGCAGCGCGGAGCCCCCGCGGATCCGTCTATACCTGAAGCGCGAAGACCTCGCCCATACCGGTGCCCACAAGATCAACAACGCGCTCGGTCAGGCGCTCCTCACCCGTCGGCTCGGCAAGTCGCGCGTGATCGCCGAGACCGGAGCCGGCCAGCATGGCGTGGCCACGGCCACGGCCTGCGCGCTGCTCGGGCTGCCGTGCGTGGTGTTCATGGGCGAGGAGGACATCCAGCGTCAGGCGCCGAACGTCCTGCGGATGCGCGCGCTCGGCGCCGAGGTGCGGAGCGTCACGTCCGGGACCGCGACCCTGAAGGACGCAGTCAACGAGGCGATGCGCGACTGGGTGACCAATGTCGAGACCACGCACTACGTCCTGGGGTCCGCGATGGGCCCGCATCCGTACCCCACCATCGTCCGCGACCTCCAGCGGCGGATCGGCGACGAGGCCGCCCGCCAGCTCTTCGATGTCGAGGGCCGGCTGCCGGACCTGGCACTCGCCTGCGTCGGCGGCGGCTCGAATGCCATCGGGTTGCTGGCTCGGTTCATCGGCGAACCGAGCGTCCGCCTCGCGGTTGCCGAAGCCGCGGGCGACGGGATCGAAACCGGCCGGCATGCGGCCGCGATCACGGGCGGGACGGCCGGGATCCTCCACGGCTCGCGATCGCTGATGCTCCAGGATCAGGACGGGCAGGTCGTCGAGGCGCATTCCGCTTCGGCCGGGCTCGACTACCCGGGCGTGGGCCCGCAACTCGCCGCCCTGGCCGAAGCAGGCCGCCTCGAGGTCGCCAGCGCGACCGATGAGGAGGCCATCGCGGCGATGCGCTCGGTGACACGCACCGAGGGAATCCTCCCCGCGCTCGAGACGGCCCATGCGGTCGCGGCGCTTCCGAAGCTCCTCGCCGGCCTCGAAGGTTCGCGCCTTCGACTTCCTGAGGGCGCCCTCGTCCTGCTCGGGTTCTCAGGCCGGGGCGACAAGGACATGGCGGCCCTCGAGCGGTTCGCGGACGTGCCCGCCTGGGCGGGCGTCGAGTGAGCGCTGCGACGGTGGAGGCCCGATCCCCCGGCGCGCGCCAGCGCGCGGCCCAAGCCGACACCAACGACACCGCGGGTGCGCGTCGCATCGCAGCGGCGTTCTCGGCTGCGCTGGCCGCCGACAGGACCGCCCTGATCCCGTACGTCGTGGCCGGCTACCCGACCTACGACGCCTCCTTTGCCGCCGCGTGCGCGGCTATCGATGCGGGTGCCGATCTCCTCGAGATCGGGCTTCCGTATTCGGATCCGCTGGCCGACGGCGCGACGCTCCAGCGCGCCTCCCACGCAGCGCTGCTCAACGGGGCCACCCTGGACCGCTCGCTCGCGCTGGTCGCGAGGGTCGTGGCGGCCCGGCCGACCGTCCCGATCGTGACGATGGGCTACGCCAATCAGCTGATCGGTGGCGGCGACGGGCGAGATCGAGCCACCGCGCTCGCCGTGGCTGGAGCGGCCGGCGTCATCGTCGCCGACCTGACGCCCGATGAGGGCGCGCCCTTCGAGGCGGTGGCTGCCGCCTCGGGCCTGGCCGTCGTCTATCTCGTCGCACCGACGACCGCGCCGGATCGGCTGCGGACCGTCGCCGGCCGGAGTGGGGGATTCCTGTACTGCGTGAGCCTCGTCGGGGTGACCGGCGCCCGGTCCAGCCTGCCGCCGACCGTCCGGGGCCTCGTCGCCGCGGTCCGGGCCGTGTCACCGGTCCCGGTGGCGGTCGGTTTCGGCGTTTCCAGGCCCGCCCACGTCCGAGCCCTTGCTGCATCCGGGGCCGACGGCGTCATCGTCGCGTCGGCGCTCGTCGATGCCCTCGGTGCGGATGGCACGGATATCGATGCCATGGCCGCGCTCGTGGTGTCATTGCGGGCGGCCACCGCGCGGTAACCTGCGGCGATGACGACGCGCATCGCCCTCGCCCTCGAGACCACGCCAAAGCGGACCTTCGCCAGCGCCATCGATTGGCCTGGTCTGGCTCGCGGCGGCAGGACGGAATCAGCGGCGATCGAGGCACTACTCGATCATGTCGACCGCTACACGGATGTCATCACCACTGCGGGGTACGAGTTCGCGGCGGATGACCTCGTGGTCGAGGTCATCGAGGCTGCCGACGGGAACGGCAGCACCGATTTCGGTGTCCCGGGTCGCGTGACCGATGCGGATCGCCGACCAACCACCGACGCCGATGCGGAACGCCTCGCGAAGATCGTGGCGGCCGCCTGGGCGCTCCTGGACAGGAACGCTGACACTGCTCCAGGGGAACTTCGGAAGGGCCCGCGTGGCGGTGGCCGGAGCACCTCGAAGATCGCAGAGCACGCCCTGATGTCCGATCACGCCTACGCCCGCGAGATCGGACTCAAGGTGCCGGCCCCTACCCCGGGCGACGCGGCATCGATCGACGCGCTTCGGGATGCGATACTTGCCGTCCTGCGCGAGCCATCCGACGGGACACCGCTCGCGGGCCGGCGCTGGACCGCGCGATACGCCGCCCACCGGATCGCCTGGCATTCCCTCGATCACGCCTGGGAGATCGAGGACCGCATGGATCCGCCTGGATGAGTGGCGGCACGAAACATTGAACCGATCGGCCTGCCGGGCGCACTTATCGATGTGGAGGTTGTCCTGGATCATCCGCCGCTGACGAACTCGGGGCTGGTTGCCGCGGCTGTCCGTGGGGATCGCGACGCGTTCCGCCGGCTTGTCGAGCCGGATCTGCACGCCGCCCTCGGGACCGCGCGGATCGTCACGCGATCCGAGGCCGATGCCGCGGATGCGGTACAGGACGCCCTGCTCTCCGCCTGGAAGGGGCTCGCCTCGCTTCGAGACCACGACGCCTTCAGGCCATGGTTCCGGCGCCAGGTCGTCCGCGCTGCACTCCGAACGGTCGAACGCCGGGGGAGGTCGATCGAGCTCGTCGCCGACGTCCCCGCCCCGGTCGACCAGCTGGATCGAGAGATCGACCGCCGGATCCTCGGTCGAACGTTCGATGGGCTCGCGCCCAAGGATCGCCTGCTCCTGACGCTTCACCACTTCTGGGGTCTCCCAATCGAGGAGACGGCGGCCCACCTCGGAATCCCGGCGGGGACCGTGAAATCGAGGGTTCACTACGCGATGGAGCGGCTGCGCGCGGCGTTCGCCGCGGAGGAACGACGATGAGCGATCCACTCGAACGTGAGCTCCGTACCATGCTCGACGAACGGGCGCACGGGGATCCAGGCACGGCACGACGGCTCGCCGACGGTATCGCCTCGCTCCCGTCCCGGCGACGCTGGGGAGGCTCCCACCTCGGCTCGCTCGCGGCGGCCGTGCTCATCGTGGCGGTGGTGGCTGTGGTGGCCCTGGTGGCTCCGCGACTCGCTGAAACCGGCGGACAACTTCCGACACCGTCGCCAACCATGACCTCCGGCTCCTCACTCGGGCCGACGCTCCCGGGCGGCCCTGAAGCGTTCGCGGGTGATCCACGCCTCGCCCGCTGCTCGTTCGGCCCTATCCAGTACGCCTTCGTGATGGACCACGCGCGGGACTATCGAAGCTACTTCCCGATGATGGGCCTGTCACCGGAGCTCGATGTCGACGGGTCCGCGTTTGCTGCGGTCTTTGAAGTCGGGATGGCCCAGCCGCCAACGACCGGCTTCGGCCCTGGGCCCACCAACGAACCAGGTCATCGGTATGTCTGCGTCCTCGTGGATGGGGGCGATCCGAACCTGTACTCCGACGTTGACATCACCGGCCTGACCATCGATGTCACTCCGAGCGTAGCGTCGCCGAGCGCGACGCCGACCGCAGGTGCATCACCGAAACCGAGCACCACGCCGGCGCCGGCCCCCGCCTGGGTTGCCGACCTCGCGGTTCAGCTCCAGTGTTCTGGTGGCGTCGCGAACATCGGTGGGGAGGTACCAGACGGTGGTGGCACCGGCGCTGGTGGCGTGTCCCCCGAGGCGGGTCTGGCATCGTTCCTTGGGCCTGCCAATCCCTATGCCAGCCTGCCGGCGGCTGGGTTCATACGGCTCCATCTGGATGAACATTGGGCGAGCTTCGCCCATCTCTATCTGGGCAGGGTCAAGGCGATCATCATCCTTTCCGACGCTCCGGCCCGTGACGCGGGCTGGCACGTCGTCGGCCTCCGCGCGTGCGATCCGTCCGAATTCGATCCAGGCGTTCCGTTGACCTTTCCCGTGACGGTCTGGACCGATCGGTCGGGTCAGCGTGTGTCCACCGAGACGATCCGCTCGGCGCCGGGACCGGAGCACTGCGGCTGGGACAGCGCGATCTTCCTCCAGGTGGATGGCAACCTGTACTTCCGCGATCCGGCGGGCGCGATGAGCGATTGGACGACGACGACCTTCGATGCCGCGGCCAAGCTGCCGCCCACGGCGGCGGATACCGGCTTCCGGACCGCCATCTGGTCACTCTGGATCGACCCCGGGAAGGATGCGTACGTGGTGGCCACGGATCACGTCGAGCGATGGCCCCGCTCAAAGGAGCCAAATCTCGCCTGCCTCTAGCCCGAGGCCAAACTGATGGCCCCTGCGGCCCGGCCCCGGATGGTTGCCGCAGAGACGCCGCCCTCGAGCAGTGACCGGATGGAGGTGGCCCCGTAGGCCTTCGAGAGCTTCTGGCCATCGGTACCGTGGATCAGGGGGTGATGCAGGAAGCGAGGCGGGTCGGCGCGGCCAAGCAACCGGCCGAGCCTGATCTGGACCGGCGTGGCCTCAAGAAGGTCGTCGCCGCGGATCACGAGATCGATCCCGTGGCGGAGGTCGTCGACCACGACGCACAGGGTGTAGGTCCAGTTGCCGTGCCTGTCGCGCAGCGCCGGGTCCCCCCGTGGCGCGACGACTCCGGACTGGGTGCCGTGGACGAGATCCGTCCATGATTCCGTCGCGCTACCAAGGCCCGCCCTGAGCGTGACGCCGGGCTGGTCGAACGGGAGGGCCCGGGTGGAGCACCCGCCGGGACAGCCCGGCCCGGACCAGGAGCCCCCATTCGCCAAGGCCGAGGCGCGGAAGGTCGAGCGGCTGCAGTCGCACGCATAGATGTGGCCCGCGCGCTCGAGCTCGGTGACGGCCTGGACATAGACGGAGCCATCGTCGGACTGGCGATATGCCGACGGGCTACCGGACCGCAGCGCCGAGATCGAGGGCTCGTCCGGCACGAATCCCAGGGCCACGAGGTTATCGAGGAGGGCCGTCTCGTACTCGGGCCGACAGCGCTGGCGATCGTGATCCTCGATCCGCAGGACCACCTGCCCGCCCGACGCCCGCGCCACTTGCCAGACCACGAGCGCGCTCGCCACGTGCCCCAGATGCAGGTAGCCGGTCGGCGCGGGTGCGAACCGCGTCCGCAGACCCGACGGGAGATCACGGATTACCGCCACGAGCGCTCCCTCGAAGCTCGACGTGCCCCCGGGCCCCTCAGTCGTTGCCCGGCTCCCGTCTGGAGCGATCCTCGGACTCAAGCGCCCGCGTCGCGGCAAAGAGCCGGCGGTACAGCGCGAGCAGGTCGGCCTGTGGCATCGGCCCGTCATTGGCCATGGCGATCCGGACAAGGATCTCGCGCTCGCGTTCCGGGTCGTGGACGGCGCGCCGGCCGAGCGCCGCCTTGGTCCGGCCGACCTCGACGGCAAGTTCTGCGCGCTGATTGAGGAGCTCGACGATCTGCTTGTCGAGCCCGTCGATGCGTGCCCGGAGCCGGCGCAGCTCCAGGCTCTCGGGAACGTTGCCGCGCCCGCGCTCAGCCATCCGACGCTCCCCCGTCGGCCGCGGCCTTGTCGACCGAGACCTGGTCTGCCGCGGCCCGGTCCGCGGCGATCCGCTCGAGGGCGAGGTGGTAGCCACGGGCGCCCTGGCCGACGAATGACGTCAACGCCACGTCGGCCAGGAAACTGACGTGCCGGAACGGCTCGCGCGTCGACGGGTCGGACAGGTGGACCTCGATGAACGGCCGCGCGATCCCGACGAGCGCATCACGCAGCGAGACCGATGTATGGGTCAGGCCTCCGGCATTGACGATGGCCAAGTCGAAGTCGCTGGCGTGGAGTCGATCGATCAGGGCCCCCTCGTGGTTCGACTGGAAGAAGTCGACTTCGAGGCCGAGCTCGGCGCCGCGCGCCGCGATCCCGGCGTGGACCTGGTCGAGCGTCTCGCGCCCGTAGATCTCGGGTTCGCGCGTGCCGAGGAGGTTCAGGTTGGGTCCCTGGAGGACCAGGACGCGGGTCATCGGCCACCTCCCACGGCGACCGGCTCGAGTAATCCGGAGGCCACTTCGTGGACCATGGCGTCGGCGATGTCGTCCCGAACGACGTAGCCATGATCGGTCGGGAGCACCCACCGCAGGCGCCCGTCGTGGTGTTTCTTGTCCGCGCCGAGGTGCCCGATGACCGCCTCGAGCGAGTAGGGAAGTCGACCCTCGCCCAGGCCGAGGACATCGAGCAGGCGCTCGATGCGTGCTGCCCGCTCCGGTGGTGTCACGCCCGCTGCAACCCCGATCCGGCAGGCGGCCCGCAGCCCGAACGCAACCGCTTCACCGTGACGAAGTTCCGCAAAGCCGCCCGCCGCCTCGAACGCATGCCCGAGCGAGTGGCCGAGGTTCAGGGCGATCCGCACGGCAGACTCCTTCTCGTCGGCCGCGACGACCTCGACCTTGGCCCAGGCACAGCGCTCGACGAGCTCGGCGAGCGATCCGTCCGTGACCGCGGCCGGGTCGCCAACGGCGATCGCCGGACCCCGGGTCTCGAGGAGCTCGAACAGCCGCTGGTCCCCGAGCGCGGCCATCTTGACCGCCTCGCCCAGCGCCGCGCGTCGGTCACGAACCGGCAGGCCGTCGAGCAGCGCGATGTCGATGACGATCGCTGCGGGCTGGTGGAAGGCGCCGACGAGGTTCTTGCCCTCCGGCAGGTCCACGCCGGTCTTGCCGCCGATGGATGCGTCGATCTGAGCCGCGAGTGTGGTCGGAACCTGGATGAAGGGCACGCCACGGAGGTACGTGGCGGCGATGAAGCCGGCCGTGTCGCCGAGCGCCCCACCGCCCAGGGCGACGATCGGCTCGCCCCGTTCAACGTGCAGGCGAGACAGCTCGCTGGCGGCCTGTTCGACCACGGCCAGGCGCTTGGCGGCCTCGCCCTGCGGGAGCATGACGAGATCGAGTTCCAGGCCCGCGGCGCGAATCGGGCCCTCGATGACCGCTCCGGTGGCTGCCCAGGCTCCTGGTTCGGTGATCACGATGGCCCGCCTCGCTCCGAGTCGGGAGAGCGCGTCGACGATCATCCCTCCCGCGATCCCCTCGCCGAGGACGATGCGCCCGATACTGGTCTCGGCGCGCAGGAGCAGGACCCCCGCCGTCGGTGCGGCAGCGACGGCATGCTCGACCGATTCGACCACGCTGTTGACCTCGGTCATGCCGGCGACTCGATTCGCGGCGCCGTAGAACCGTCCTCGGGCGGTCGTGAGGTCGCGGAGGGCTCGAATCGGGTCGCGCCCCGTGATCAGCGGCCGGATGCTCGGACTTCGACGCAGACGCTGCGCCAGGATCTCCGGCCGTCCGTCCAGCCAGATCGGCACGCGCCCGCGGTACAGGAGCCATCGGTTGCGTGGGTCGACCACCGCGCCGCCGCCCGGTGCGATCACTCGCCTGATCTCGGTTGCATCGTCGGGGACGCCGAGTGCCTGGATCACAGCGCGCTCGCGGGCACGAAATCCGGCCTCGCCCTCCTCGGCAAAGATCTCCGGGATTCGAACGCCGGCTTCGTGTTCGATGACCTCATCGAGGTCCACGAACGCCGCCCCGTGGCGCGACGCAAGGCGACGCCCGACGCTGCTCTTGCCGCTGCCGGGAAGTCCGATCAGGACGATTTCCACGTCTCGGAACCTAGTCGTCGCCGCCGGAGCCGGCCTCATCACCGCCGGTCGGCGCCGCGTGGCCGCCGATGGCTGGCGCGGGCGGCAGGGTCGCCATGAGTCGCCGGTGCGCGGCCATGCGCTCGCTGATCACGTCCATTCGATCGCCGCCGAGCGTTTCGAGGATGTACCGCGCCAGGGTCAGCATCACCATCGCCTCGCCGATCACCCCGGCCGCCGGCACGACGCTGATGTCGCTTCGCTCGTAATGTGCCTTGTCGACGGGCTCACCGGTGATCAGGTCCGCGGACGGCAGCGGCCGCGCCAGCGTCGAGATCGGCTTGACCGCGCCGCGAATCACGATCGGCTCTCCGTTGGTGACTCCGCCGGTCAGCCCACCGGCGTTGTTCGTGCGATGGATCCAGCGACCGTCCTCGGCACGGCCGTCGATGATGTCGTGGACCGCCGACCCGAACCGGCGCGTCTGCTCGAACCCGAGCCCGAATTCCACGCCCTTCACGATGTTGATGCTCATCACCGCTGCCGCGAGCGCGCCGTCGAGCCGCCGGTCCCAGTGGACATACGAGCCCAGCCCGATGGGCAGGCCATGGACGACCACCTCGAACACGCCGCCGATCGTGTCGCCGTTCGACCGTGCCTCGTCGATCCGGGCGATCATCCTCGCCTCGGCCTCCGGATCAGGGCACCGAAGGGGCGAGGCGTCGGCCTCCTCCCGCGAGCGGGTGCTGGCCCCAGGATCGATGGCCACGCCCCCGACCTCGGCGGTGAACGACCAGACCTCGATGCCGAGCTCGCGCAGGAACGTGCGGGCGATGCCGCCGGCGGCAACGCGAGCGGCTGTCTCGCGGGCGGACGCTCGCTCGAGCACGTTGCGAACGTCGGAGTGGCCATATTTCAGGGCTCCGGCGAGGTCCGCATGGCCCGGCCGGACCCTCGTCACCGGCGTGGCCCGTTTGTTGCCGTCGGCAACGGCGGATTCAAAGGCCGCAGCCGCGTCCGCATCGAGCGGCTGCGCCTGCATGATCGAGCCCCAGTTCTCCCAGTCACGGTTCGGGACGAGGAGCAAGATCGGGGACCCGAGGGTCCGCCCATGGCGGACACCCGATTTGATCTCGGCGTGATCGGACTCAATCGTCTGGCGGGCGCCCCGGCCGTAGCCGCGCTGCCGGCGGGCCAGGTCAACGACAAGGTCCTCCTCGGTCAGGGCAAGGCCCGCGGGGACGCCCTCGACGGTGACGCCGAGCGTCGGCCCGTGTGATTCACCCGCGGTCAGGAACCGAAACGCATCGGACATGAGCGGCGGGATCAGCCTTCGGTCGTGACGGCAGGCGGTTCGCCGGCCGGGACGTCACCAGCCGGTTCGCCTTCGGCCGAGCGCAGGCCCTGGGCGCGGGCTCCGGCCAGGGCTTCGGACATCAGGTCAAGCGGGGCTGGCTGGCCGGTCCACAGGGTGAAGGCCGCGGCGCCCTGGTGCAGGAGCATCGTCGCGCCGTCGTGCGCGGTCGCGCCGGCGGCCTCGGCGTCGCGCAGCAGCCGCGTCCGGTCGTAGATCAGGTCGAGGACCAGCAGGTGCGATTCGAGCGACTCAGCCGGAAGCGGCGACTCGTCCGGCTTCAGCCCGATCGAGGTCGCGTTTACGAGGATCTTCGTCTTGGCGAGCTCCGAGGCGATGACCGATTCGTGCCACGGCAGGGCGCGGAGGTCCATGTGCGCGGCGCTCCGGCCAAAGTGCTTGACCATGCCCTCGGCGCGGTGAAGATGACGGTTGAACACGATGATCCGGAGAAAGCCTGCCCGGATCAACCCGTGGACCACGGCGCGTGCGCCCCCGCCGGCCCCGAGGACCACGGCATGGCGCGGCATCTTCGACCGACCGACGAGGCGATCGAGCGCGGCATTGAACCCCGCGACATCGGTGTTGTGTCCGACGAGGCGCTTGCCTTCGCGAGTGAGCGTGTTCACGGCGCCCGTCGCCTGTGCCTCCTCGGTCAGGCGATCGAGCAGCGGGACGACCCGCTCCTTGTGGGGGATCGTGAGGTTGGCGCCGAGATAGTCCTCGCCCCGAATCGCCTCGATCGCCTCGGCCAGCTCCATTGGAGTGCGATCCAGGAGCTCGTAGTGCGCATCGATCCCCTTGGCGTCAAAGGCCGCCTGCTGCATCACGCCCGACAGGGAATGGGCGACGGGGTGGCCGATCAGAACGACGCGTTTCGTCATCTCCGGATCCTTTCGAGCTCAGCGAAGAAACGGGGGTAGGAAATGGATGCACTGCCGGGCTGCCCGATGGTCGTTCGGCCCGAGGCGAGCAGACCGGCGATGGCAAAGGTCATGGCAAGGCGATGATCGTCGAGGCTGTCCGTGACGGCTCCGACCAGGGCTGTCGGACCGTCGATGAGCAGGTCGTCGCCATCGACCTCGACCTTCGCACCAAGCGAGGTCAGACCGGTAGCGATGCCGGCCAGGCGATCCGACTCCTTGTATCGGAGCTCGCCGGCCCCGCGGATGGTCGTCCGTCCGGCGGCCTGGGTCGCCGCGAGGCACAGGATCGGGATCTCGTCGATCGCGCCGGCGACGTCGGTTGGGCTGACGTCGATCCCGCGCAGGGTCGAGGACCGAACGCCGAAGTCGGAGATCGGCTCGCCGATCGACCCCGCGGCGTCACCCGACCCCGAAAGGCCGGGGTGCGGGTGCTCGTCGATGTCGGCGCCCATCCGGATCAGGAGATCGACGATGCCCCGCCGCGTCGGGTTCGTGCCCACGCCGCGCAGGGTAAGGTCCGCGTCGGGGTGCACGGAGGCGGCGACCAGCCAGAACGCAGCCGCGGACAGGTCGCCCGGCACCACGTCGTCGATCGCATGCACCCGTCCACCTCCATCGAGCTCGATCACCGCACCGGCCGTAGCCGGGGCATTCACGCGCCGGTCCATCGCTGGGTCCGCGAGTGTCCGGACCGCAACACCGCGAGCTCGCAGCATGCGCTCCGTGTGGTCGCGTGTCGCCACGGTCTCGCGCACACGGGTGGTTCCTTCGGCCTGCAGGCCGGCCAGCAGGATCGCCGACTTCACCTGAGCTGAGGGGACGAGCGTCGTCCAGTCGACACCGACAAGGTTGCCCCGCCCCCTCACGGCGAGTGGCGGACGCCAGTTGTCGCCACGAGCCGTGATGGACGCGCCCATCGCCCGAAGGGGCTCGATGATCCGGGCCATCGGCCGGCTGCACAGTGAGCCGTCACCATCGAGGACGGCCGTGGCCGGGCTGCCCGCCAGGATCCCCGCGAACAGCCGCAGGCTCGTCCCGGAGTTGCCGCAATCGAGGACAGTCGGCGACGTCGTCAGGGCCTCGATGCCCGGCGAGGTCACGCGATAGCCGATCGAACCATCCGGGCCCGCGGTCCGATCGACCGTGGCGCCGAGCGCGCGGACGATGCCCGCCGTGGATCGGACGTCGGCGCCGTCACCGGCGCCCTCGATCGTGCTGTTGCCCTCGGCGATGAGAGCGAGCATCAGGGCGCGGTGGCTGATCGACTTGTCGCCCGGCATTCGCAGCTCTCCACGCAGCCGACGAGCCCCCGCCACAACGGCCGGCTCGGTCGGGCGCGTCGAAGCCGCAGCCACGTTGAACGCGCGGGTGGCCATGGGATCAGTGCTTCGAGAGACCACCCGCGCCAATGCCGAGGGCGGCACTGTCCACGAGTGGATCTCCGTGGAGCGAGCTGACATGGGCGTGGACCGGCACGATTGCCGCCATGAGGTCCGCGAACTGGGCCGGGTTGAGCTGCTGCTCCGCATCGGACAGCGCCGCCTCGGGCGTGGGGTGGACTTCGACCATGACCCCGTCGGCCCCGACCGCTACGCCGCCGATGGCGAGGGGCTTGACCAGCCAGCGCTTGCCGGTCGCGTGGCTCGGGTCGACGATGACCGGCAGGTGGGTCAGGTGATGGAGGAGGGGAACCGCCGAGAGGTCCATGGTGTTGCGCGTGTACGTCTCGAATGTTCGAATGCCGCGCTCGCACAGGATCACGTTCGGATTGCCGGCCGCGACGATGTACTCGGCGGCCATCAGCAGCTCCTCAATAGTCGCCATGAAGCCGCGCTTGAGCATGACCGGGCGCGCAACCCGGCCGGCGGCATTGAGCAGCGAGTAGTTCTGCATGTTCCGGGCACCGATCTGGAGGATGTCGGCGTACTCGGCCACGATGTCGACCTGGTTCGGCTCCATCACCTCGGTGATCGTGGGGAGGCCAGTACGATCGCGCGCCTCTGCGAGGTAGCGGAGCGCCTCGACCCCGAGTCCCTGGAAGCTGTAGGGCGACGTACGGGGCTTGAACGCGCCGCCGCGCAGGATGGTTGCACCCGATGCCTTCACGGCATCGGCGGTCTCGAACAGCTGGTCGCGGCTCTCGACCGAGCAGGGTCCGGCCATCACGGTCAGGCCGCCATCCCCCACGACTGCGTCGAGCACCCGAATCACCGTGTCCTCAGGGTGGAACTCGCGCGACGTCAACTTGAACGGTCGCGAGATCGGGGTGATGGTCTCGACGCCGCTGAGCGCGCCGAGCTTGCTCATCAGGTCGGAGCGTCGAGGTCCGACGTCACCGACAACGGCGATCACGACGCGGTCGGCACCCGCGTGCTCATACGGGGTCATGCCCTCGCCGAGGATGTGGCTCTTGACCCCGAGGATCTCGGCCTCGGTTGCGGTGCGGGCCATGACGACGAACATCAAGCGTCCTTCCTGTGGACGGCCGGACCGG
>JANMPD010000335.1:0-8608 GCA_031369685.1 Chloroflexota bacterium
GAGCTCGACCAACAACGTCGCGCAATGCGGTGTGTCGCTGGACGGCTTGAACACGACGGTGTTGCCCGTCACGAGCGCGGGCATCATCTTCCAGCACGGAATCGCGATCGGGAAGTTCCAGGGCGTGATGATCCCGGCGACGCCGATCGGCTGGCGGATGCTCATTGCCCACTTGTCGGGCAACTCGGAAGGCACCGTGTCCCCGAACATCCGACGTCCCTCTCCGGCCATCAGATAGGCGATGTCGATGCCTTCCTGCACGTCGCCCCGCGCCTCAGCGATGACCTTGCCCATCTCGCGTGTCATCGCCCGGGCCAAGCGCTCCTTGTGCTCGGTCATGAGCTCAGCGAACCGGTACATGATCTCGCCGCGCTTGGGGGCGGGCATCGCTCGCCAGGCCGGGAAGGCCGTCTCGGCGGCCTTGATCGCCATCCCCGTGTCCGCGGCGGTGCCCGCCTGGAACCGCCCGATCACGTCGCGCCGATCGGCGGGGTTGACGCTCTCGAAGGTCTCGCCGGAGACACTGTCGACCCACTCGCCAGCGATGAACAGGCTGGAGGTGGCGAGGGTCGTTGGCGAGGCAACTACATCGGCCATGGTTGACAGTCTAGAACTCCTCGTGGTCGAGGTCTTTCGGCGTCTGCAGCAGGATTGATGTCGAGTACGGACACACGACCGGAATGTCTTCATGCGCGACCGTCACGACAGCCAGTTCAAGCTCGCGCTTGATCTCGTCCGGCAAGGCCGGGGCCGTGCCATCAACAAACCAGGCAGGCGCACGCGGGAATACAGCCGCTGGGAACACGAATCTGGGCCCGAAGATCGTCACCGTGTAGCCGATAATCTCGGGGAGGGTCAGACCGGCGCGAAGGAGCGTTGCGACGTCGGCGTAATCCTTCCAGTCCGATCGATCCAGGAGCGCCTTGCCTTCGTTCCAGCCAGGCCGAACAAGGACGCAACGACGATCCCGTTCTCGTCGATGATCGATGGTTCGGCGACGGACTGGAGCGTCATCCCACCGAAGAACGCGAGGTTCACCCGGCTCTCGGTCCTGACCGCGAGCGTGTGGGTCGTCGTGGTCGGCCGGCCCCACGTCGCGTAGGTGAAGGTGTTGGCGAGGATGAGCGCTCCACTCCCATCGTCCGCCTGGCGCCACAGGGCCGCTCGTTCGCGCCCGGACGGTCGCCCTGTCGACGCCTCCAGGAGAGAAAGCCCTCCTGGGCCTGGCCGCTGGCCCGACGCCCTCTCATCGCGTCCCGATACGTCCGTGACACCGGGCCTGGGCGCCGAGTGAGGCCCGACAGAGTCTGACAAACGAAACGAGAGCCCTCGCTACGCTGGGTGTGTCAAGCAACCAGCAGAGGAGGACTCTCGATGCCGAAGTCTACCCGCCAGCGGGCGCACCCCGAGGGGACGAACGCGCGGAACGCGATGGTCCGGCAGCCCGCGATCGGGATCGCCCGCTCGGCAGCCCCCGACCTCAGCCGGGATGCCCGTCGACGGCTGGCGATGCTCGACTGGCACCGTGCCCACGGCGCCAACGTCAGCCGGACCGCCCGCCACTTCGGGTACTCGCGCCCGACCGTGTATCGCTGGCTCGGCCGCTTCGAGCGGCTCCATCTCGAGACCCTCGAAGACCGCGGCTCGGCGCCACGCCGCCGTCGGCGTCCGACCTGGACGCTCGACCAGCTGACCGCAGTCAAGGCCGTCCGCCTCGCCTATCCTCGCTGGGGCAAGGACAAGCTAGAGGGTCCTCCTCCGGCGGGCGGGGATCCTGCTCTCGACCTCGATGGTCGGCCGGATCCTCGCGCGGCTGCGCCGATCGGGTGAGCTGCATGAGCCGCGCCGCCGCCGCATGAGCGTCCACCAGCGCCGCTGGGCTCGACCCTATGCCATCCGCAAGCCGGCCGACTGGAACGTCAGTCGACCGGGTGATCTCGTCGAACTCGACACCCTCGACATCCGGCCGCTCAGCGATCTCGTCTGGAAGCAGTTCACTGCCCGCGATGTCGTCTCCCGCTGGGACACCGTCGAGCTCGGTCGCCGGGCGACGGCGCAGGCCGCCGCTTTCGTCCTCGAGCGTCTCGCCGAGCGGATGCCGTTCCCGGTTCGCGCGATCAGCATCGACAACGGGAGCGAGTTCATGGCCGAGTTCGAAGCGGCCTGCGAGGAACGGGGCATCCGGCTGTTCGTCCTGCCGCCCCGCTCGCCCAAGCTCCACGGTGCCGTCGAACGGGCCAACCGGACCCACACCGAGGAGTTCTACGAGCTCACCGATGCCGAGCCCGACCTCGTGTCCTTCCAGACCAAGCTGCGAACCTGGGAGACCGTGTACAACACCATCCGCCCCCACCAGTCGCTGGGGTATCTCACCCCGGCCGAATACCTGGCCTCCGTCGGCATCGATGTGTAACGGATGTACTGAACGAGTACACTCTCTTGACATACCCCCCTCCCCCGGACTTATCCTCCATCACATGAACCGCCGCTTACGTCGCCTAAAGTGGGGAGCCCTGGGGATCGTCATAATTCTTGCATTCCCGGCCTCGGCCTCTGGGTTTCACGAGTACGGCATCGGCAAAGAAGACAGCCCTGGTGACATGAACGGCCTGAGCGTCTTGCGTGTCGACAAGGAGGTCACGACCTCACCGGGGACCTCATGTACCACACCTTATGCGGCCGGGGCACACCCTACGTATCAAACTCAATGGGTCCTCTTCGGAGGTTCCAGCAATTGGGTGGAAATCGGGACTGCTGACCAATGTAACGATTATGATTTCTTGTTCTGGGGTTATGGTGCGAACGGCGCGTGGCACTCCGTTGGGGTTCTTGTGAACACCCCTGGGGGCGCCGCCGACCACGTCTTCGAGCTCGTCCGAGTCGACAATGGAATCTCCAAAGAGTGGCGATGGAAACTCGATGGCTCCGTCAAGGGAACGATTACCTGGAACATCGCGGGGACCTATGTTGAGGCAGGATTCGAGTCGTACGACGCCGGGGCCGTCAGCACCAATCAGTTCTACAAGGCGCTCTCGTGGTTCGACCCTACGTGCTGTTGGAGATCGTGGGCTGGTCGCGACGGGTCCACGGTCGGTTTGAACATGTGCGGACATTGGGCGTCGGACCAGGAGTGGCACGCCGGCGAGAATGGGGTCTGTTGATGCGCTTCATGGCCGTCGCCGCCGGAGTCCTCGTGATCGCCGGCTGCTCCAGTTCAGGTGCGCAAGTTGCCGCCGATCTCTGCGCTGGACCTGGCCTCGAATTCGTTCAGCAGGGCTGGGGTGTCGACAGCGCGCTGGTTGGATCGACGGATGTCGATGCGAAGTCCGTGGAAACCTGGCTCCAGCAGCCGGGCGGGCCTGTCTCTCAGGATCAGGTGACCTTCTGGCAGTCTCAGAAGGCCGGCGTCGTCGCCGTCTGCTACTACTCGGGCGACTTTTCGAGTTTTCCAGGGCCCCCGGACGTGGTCAAGAGTTACGTGCGGATGATGATCCTGATCCCACCAGCCGGGGATCCGATCGTCCAGACGGTCGGGCCGAGCGACGTCGTCACCCCGAATTCGGGTCCCACGAAGGGCTGACGGCCCGTCGGGAGCGATTGGTTTGTCGCTGACCGCACCTGCCGCCGGACGACGCTCCGCGAAAGGGCGGCACCTCGAACTACGGGATCGCCGCCCGGTCGGCCGGCGGCAGCGCGTTCCGCCGTTCCCATGGCTGGAGGATCGCGTACGCGACGCCCATGCATGGCGTCGGGACCCCGTGAGCGCGCCCGAGTCGAACAGCCGTGCTCGGGAGCACCTCGAATTCCATCCGGTGGCCCGTGATCAGGTCGTGATGGAGCGAGGTGGTCGCCCCGGGAACCTGCGAGGTGAGGAGCCCGAACTGGCGCTCGACGAGGTCCTCGGGAAGGTTTCCCCGGATGCCCGCCCAACCGCCGCGACCTCGGCCATGAGCACGTGGAGCATCCCCCTCGCCGCCGGCGCCCCGCGGATCTCGCCGAGCCCGAGCCGGACGGCGGCGGTCATGGCCGAGAAGGCAACCAGCAGGGTGAACTTCTCCCACTTCGCGAGCCGGACGTCTGAAGCCGCTTCAGCGCCGATCCCGCCCCGCTCGCAGACCTCGAGGATCGCCCGGACGCGCGCGGTGGGCCCACCGCCCGTCCACTCGCCGAAGACGATCCGTCGAGGGCCGGCCGCCGCGATGGCCATCGCGGTCTCCGCCGCCGTCCCGGCCTGAAACGATCCCACGACGTCCCGACGGTCGGCTGGTTTCAGGCTGTCGAAGGTCTCGCCCAGGATGCCCTGTACCCATGCGCCGGCAATGAACAGCCGATGGGTCGTAGGTGCGGTGGCAGTCGTTGCAGGCATGCGGCGAAGCATACCGTTCGCCGTCGGTCGTGAGCCGAGAGGGCCCTCAGGTCGCGGCGCTCGAGTTACTGCCTTCCTTCGAACGGCGAAGGCCGAATCCGCCGATCCGGCGCCGGATGAGCGGCAGCCAGATCAGCCCGCCGCCCGCCTGCGCCATGATCGTGAGAATGACGAGCAGGCCGAGCCCTCCGAAGGTCGCGGTGGGAACGGCCCACGTCCCCATGCCGAGGCTATCCATGACGGCCGCAGCCAGGTCCGCGCCGGCAGCTTCGATGGCCCCACCAGATCCGCCCGAACCGCCCGACAGGGTCACGGTCCCCCGCCCGAAAGCATCGGTTCCGTTCGACGGTGAAGGCTGAGGTGCCGGAACGTCGGTTGGACCCGCCAGCCCACTGGAGCTCGGGTCGGCTGTCGGATCGCTGGTAACCGTTGGCGTCGGTCCCGGAGAGTCAGATGGTGTGGGCGTTGCGGCGGTGCCGGTTGCCGTCGGGGTCCCAGACGGCCGGGGCGGCGTGGTCGGCCTTGGTGTCGGGGCAGGCGTGGGCGATGGTGTCGGAGCAGGCGTGGGCGTGGGTGTGGGTGTGGGTGACGGCGTTGGCGTTGGTGTCGGGGCAGGCGTGGGCGATGGTGTCGGGGCAGGCGTTGGCGACGGTGTGGGTGACGGCGCCGAGGTGATCACCATGGGGATCGATATCGGGCTACCACTGCCGTTGGAACAACTCGTCGTCGCGTAGGCGTTCGCACCCCAGAGGTAGGAGCCCGGCGCAAGCGGAAGGACGGTGATCGCAACAACGAGTTGATCGAAGTCGGGGGCTCCGACGAGCCGGTCGGCAGCCGAGTTGGCGTTTGCCGTTACGTTGGCGCCGGACTTCGTGGCCGACCAGGTGAGCCCCCCGGTAACCGACGTCACGGATGCGGCGAGGATCGTGAATTCGCCCGGTATCGAGATCTTGACGCAGCCGATCGACTCACCAAGCGCTGAAAGGTTGGTCGCGGTCACGTTGACCACGGCAGCTGTGCCCGAAGCCAGCAGGGCCCTGTTCCCGATGAACGTCCAGAGCTGAGCCGCAGATGAGTCCGCTGGTCGCGCGATCGATGCGATGACCAGCGCGAGGATCAGGAATGCCGACCGGCGCGAGGTCGCCGCGAGCGAGCCCATGCGTCAGGCGACCTGCGTGCGCGGAACCCAGAGTCCCGGGCCGGTCGGCTGCTCTCCCGGCATCGGCGCGTCCGGGGCGGTTTCGATGCCCTGGATGAAAGCCACTACGAGGCGTTCGTCGAGTTGCGTTCCGGCCGCGTCGCCCAGGCGCCCGAGCGCCGTCCCCAGCGGCATCGCCTTTCGGTAGGGCCGGGTGGTGGTCATCGCCGAGAACGCATCGGCGATCGCCAGAATCCGCGCCACGAGTGGGATCTCCTCGCCCGCCAGTTCGTCAACATAGCCGCGCCCGTCCCACCGCTCGTGGTGGTGCCGGATACCCGCACGGACGAGATCGACGTGCGGCACGTTACGCACGATCGACTCTCCAAGCGTCACATGCTCCTTGACGATCCGCTCCTCCTCCGCAGTCAGGCGTCCCGGCCTGCGCAGGATGGCGTCAGGGATCGCGATCTTCCCGATATCGTGGAGCAGGCCCGCGGCCGTAATTCCTTCGATGAAGTCGTCGGCGAGGCCGATCCGCCGGGCAAGGAATGAGGCGTAGCGCGACACATCCTCGGAATGACGGCGCGTGTACCGGTCCTTCGTGTCTACGGCGAAGACCAGGCCCTGGAGCACATCGAACGTGCGATGCTCGTCCGTCGAGACCGGATGATCGCCCGCTCTCATGATCTGACCGCCGCCGCTCACCTTTGCCGCCGCCAGGACGACCGCGACCACGGACAGAAGTTCCGTCACGGACCGAGCGTCGCCCGGAAACGCCGCGATGGCCCCCGACATGCTGATCGGCAGACGCTCGCTTGAGTCGATCTCCAGGTCCTGGTCGGTGAGGGAGAGTCGCGCCGTCGTGAGATACGGCTCAAGCTCGGACGGTTCCAGGCCGCTCGCGACGACCAGGAATTCATCCGGACCATAACGACCGAGCGTCGCGCCGGGCGGAAGCGATCCCTGCAGGGTCCTCGCGAGCTGGAGCAGGGCGACGTCGCCCGCCCCGTGCCCGTGGGTATCGTTGACATTGCGGAAGTTGTCGAGGTCCAGGAGTGCCACGGAGATGGTCGCACCGGCACGACGCGCGGGCTCGATCGCGATGGCGAGGGCCCCGACCATCGCCCCATGGTTCGGCAGGCCTGTCAGTGCGTCCAGATGCGTGGCCTCGATCAATTGCACCGTTTGGCGCGTGATTCGCCTCTGGGCGGCCCGAAACACCAGGCCCAGCAGCAGCGCGACGATCGCGGCCCCGCTCACGATCACGATGAGGACATCGTTCCGGACCTTCTCGACGGCGGCGAGGATCGGCGCGGCATCACGCCACATGGCCACGACGCCCTGGACCTCGCCATCGGGAGCCACGAGCGGGAAGTACTCTCGAATCAATTCACCGCTCGCCACGGGGAGGCCCGCGCCCTCGGTCGCCTCGCCTGCCTGGATCAGCGCCGGTGCCACCTTCCCAAGGAGCGCGACGGTAAAATCGCTTGAGTCCGGAGCGGACTCCCCTCGGACTGCGGGGTTGCTCGACAGCCGGACGGTTCCGTCCGGGCTGCGAATTTCGACCAGCAGGATTTCAGACGCTGCCGCGATCGATTGCAGGCCGTGCTCGACCATGGCCGTATGGCCAGCCGGCGCCGACCCGTTGAGATCGCCCCGAGTCACCAGACCATTGACGAACGTTCTGACCGTCGCGGCATCACTGCTGATCGTCGCGGTGATCGCGGCATTCGTGACGTGCCTGGCAACCACGAGCGTCTGGGCCGCCGCGGTGACCCCGACGATCGCCAGGAACACCCCGAATACGATCATGAGGAGCATGGGTTTCGGCACGCTCGGACGCGCGCCGAAAGGCAGGCGCGGCGACGCGACGTCCATGACGGTCGTGGTCATGTGCAGAAACGTAGGGTGCGGGGCGTCTGCTCGCCAGAAGTCAATGGTCCCGGGTTGGGGCAGGACCCGGCTGACAATCAGACCGAAGATTCCACCGCCATCGCGACCGATCCGCCGCCGCCGAGGCACAGCGTGGCCAGGCCAAATCGTCCTTCGCGGCGTCGCAGCTCATGGAGCAGGGTTGCGACGATTCGCGCGCCCGAGGCGCCGATCGGGTGGCCGAGCGCCACGGCGCCGCCGTTGACGTTCACCTTCGACCAATCGAACCCCAGTTCCCGTCCATCGGCCAGCGTCTGCGCCGCAAAGGCCTCGTTGATCTCGATGAGATCGAAGTCGCCGATAGCCATCTGCGTTCGCTCCAGGAGGCGGCGAACTCCGGCGATCGGTGCGAGGAAGAGCCACTTCGGGGCCACCTCGGCCTGGGCATAGCCGACGATCCTGGCGAGCGGCGTCAGGCCGAGTCGCTCGACGGCGCGCTCGCTGGCAATGACGGTCGCGGCGGCGCCGTCGGTGATCCCGGGTGCGTTGCCGGCCGTCACCGTTCCCACGGCCGCGGCCCCGCGATCCTCGCCCTCAGGGAGCGCGAAGGTCGGCTTGAGCCGGGCGAGCGCTTCGATCGAGGTATCGCGGCGCGGGCTCTCGTCCGTGTCGACGATGGTCTCGCGACCCCTGGCATCCCGAACGGTCACGGGTGCCATCTCATCGGCGAACCTGCCTTCGTCGATGGCGGCGATCGCCCGCCGATGACTCTCGAGCGCGAACGCGTCCTGATCCTCGCGGGTCACTTCGTTGCTGATGGCGACGCGCTCGGCGTGGGTGCCCATGTGGCAGTGCTCGATGCCACACCACAGCCCGTCGTGCACCGTTGCGTCGATCAGTGCCGCGTCTCCGAGCCGGAGGCCGAACCGGGCTCCGGGCAGGAGATACGGCGCCATGTTCATGCTCTCCATGCCGCCGGCAACCGCGACCTCCGCGTCGCCGGCCCGGATCTCGGCGGCGGCGAGCATGATCGCCTTCAGACCGGACCCGCAGACCCGGTTGATCGTCGTGGCCGAGGTGGTGTCCGGCAAACCGGCGAGCAGCGCCGCCTGGCGCGCCGGCGCCGGGCCCGCGCCGGCCTGGAGGACCTGGCCCAAGAGCACCGCGTCGATAGAGGTCCCCTCCGGGAGCCGGGCCCGCTCGACGGCGGCACGCATGGCAACACCGCC
>JANMPD010000007.1:0-7100 GCA_031369685.1 Chloroflexota bacterium
ACCGAGGGCGTCGGCGAGGGGCACCACCGCCGCCGCGGCGATCGAGCCCCCGATGATCATGCCTGCGACGTAGGCCCCCGTGCCCGCGGCCGGGTGATCCGGCGTCCGTCCACGGACCGTCATCGACAGGATGGGGCCGACGAGCGCCATTCCGGCGCCCATGCCGAGGGTCGCGACGAGCACGGAGGTCGTCTCGGGGGCGATCGCCCTGATGAGCCCGAAGGTCCCGATCAACGCGACGCAGGCCGCCGCTCCGATCCGGGGCCCTATGGACGCCGCGAGGACCGGTCCGAACGGCGCCAGCAGGCCCATGCACAGGACGGGGATCGTGCCCAGCAGCCCGGCAACGGCGTGGCTCATCCCGAGGTCGGCCTGAAGCTGGCCGACGATCGGCCCGACCACGAGGATCGGCGTCCGGAGCGCCAGCCCGACCAGGCCGAGGGCCAGGATTGTTCTGGCCAGGTCGGCCGGGCGGGGGCCGGGCGACCTCGCAGTTGGCGTGATCTGACGATCCGGCGCCGCTGCGCCGCCGGCCTGTGCGCGAACTACGCCTGCGCCTTCGCCGGCAGCCATCCTGGCTCCGGTTCGCCGAACGCCCCGACGAGGAAGTCGCGCGATCCTTCGATCGCCTTTCGCGGCGCGGTCAGCGACGCGGCGAGCTTGAAGTCCCGCTTCACGAACTCACCGTCCACGAGAACGGTCTTGACGTTCGAGACGTCGGCCGCGCAGACGACCGCCCCGACCGGGTCGATGATCGGAGCGACGTTGACCGCCGACCCGTCGATGATGACGAGGTCAGCCTTCTTGCCCGGCGTTACCGATCCGGTCCGATCGGCGATTCCGGCGACCTGCGCGCCGCCGATGGTCGCCCAGGCCAGGACCTGCCGTGCCGTGATCAGGCCCGGCGAGGCCGTGAGGCCATCAAGATCCGAGTCCCAGGCGGCCTGATGCTTCCGGCCGCGCTCGGAACCGAAGATCGAGCGCATCTGGGTGAACTGATCGGACGGAGCGGTGGTCGCCACGTCGGACGACAGCCCGATCGGGACGTTGTAGTCGGTCGCCGTCACGCCAGGCGCCCAGCCATGCCCCATCTGGATCTCGATCTGCGGCGCAAACGAGACATTTCCGCCCGAATCGCGGACCAGGACCCATTCCTCGTCGGTGAAGTGGGAAGCGTGGACGTAGGTCGTGTTCGGGTACAACAGGTCCATGTCCCGAAGAGCCAGAACCTGCATCTTCGTGTAGCCGAACCGGTCCATGGCGACGTGGACCGTGATGTTGATGCCCAGTTCCTTGGCCAGCTCCCAGTCGTGGCGAACCACGTCCGGCTTGCAGAAGCCGGGGCCGCGCGTCGCGAGGCCCATCGTGACTCGGCTGGCATCGGAGCTGAAGTACTGCTTCCGGAGGCGGCGTGCCTCGGCCCCATCCGACGTCAGGACGCTGCCGGTGTAGTCCGGCCCGAACCACCAGTCCACGAGCGAGGTGTTCGGAAAGCCGTAGGCGAAGACGGACCGGATCTTCGAATCCTGGAGGCCCCGAACCGCTTCGTCGGCGTGGGCCGGCGTGTTCATGATGTGCGACCAGTCGACCAGGGTCGTGATGCCGGCGTTGAGGCATTCGAGCGAGCCCCACAGGTTGGCCGCATAGACGTCGTCGGGCCGATAGAGCGGCGCGAACTTGTCCAGGATCGAGCCGAAGTAAGTGATCAGCGCAAAGTCAGGCGCGCACGTCCGGATCGACGTCTCCCACGTGTGGCGATGGGTGTCGACGAAGCCTGGGATCACGATGTCGCCGGACGCGTCGACGACCTGGGCGCCATCGGCCGAGATTCCCGGGCGTACGGCCACGATCCGATCGCCTTCGATCAGGATGTCGGCATCGGGCAGCTCCCCGATCGCCGGGTCCTGGCTCAGGACGATCGCGTTCTTGATAAGGATTCGATCAGCCATGGTGGTCCTCCGATTCGCTTGCCGCTGGGCGACCAATGGTTCTCCGGGACGAACTCAGCCAGACGCTTCCTCCGGCTGCGCGCCCTCTCGGGACTGAATCTGACGCCGCGCACGAAGCTCCACGGCGATGGCCGAAAAGTCGTCGTCGGCGCGGCCGTGGGCGACGGATTCCTCGATGAGCTGGTGTGTTGCTCGGGTCTGCGGCAGCTCGACGCCGAGCCGCGCCGCGCTCTCCTCGATCAACCGCAGATCCTTGTCGGCCAGCTTCATGGCAAAGGCGACGGGCGTGCCAATGGGATCGACGAACGCGGCCGTCTTGTAGATCACGTAGGGCGCACCGACCGCACCGCCGGCGATGACGTCGTAGGCCAGGGCTCGCTCCACGCCGGCCGCCTCGGCGAGCACAAGGCCTTCGGCCACGGCGCCATTCAGCCCGAAGATGACCGTGTTGACGGCCAGCTTCATGGCGGCTCCGCTGCCGAGCGGGCCGAGGTGGAAGACCGTCCTGGCCAGGGCGTCGAGGGCCGGCCGGGCGGCCTCGAGGTCGGCCTGATCGCCGCCGACCATGATCGTGAGCTGTCCGCCTTGCGCCAGCGCGACGCTTCCCGACACGGGCGCATCGAGGAGCCCGGAACCGGTGGCGCGGACTGCCGCTTCGACCGACCGGATCGTGTCGGGCATGACCGTGCTCATGTCCACCAGTACGCCGTCGCGGTGGGCGCCTGCCGCAAGCCCGTCCGGGCCGAGAAACGCGTCCCTCACGGCGTCGTCGTCGGCCAGCATCGTGATCGTGATGTCGGCACCTGCGGCCGCCTCGGCCGGCGTCCGGACGGCGCGGCATCCGAGTTCGATCGCCACCGTCTGCGCCCGTGCGTGCGTTCGGTTCTGGACGATGAGATCCAGCCCGGCCCGTGCCAGGGCACCCGCCATCGCCGAGCCCATCCGGCCCATGCCGAGCACAGCCACGGTGGTCATGCCGCGATGCCCCGGGCCGAATGCTTCATTTCGCCTCGTCGAGCCGTCGCCGGATCGTGGCCACGATCCGATCCACCGACGGGATCGTGGCGTCCTCGAGGACCGCGGCCGACGGGAGCGGGATGTGGGGTGACGTGATCCGGACGATCGGTGCATCGAGGCTGTAGAACGCCTCGTCCGCCACGATCGATACGATCTCGGCACCCCAGCCCAGGACCCGCGGGTTCTCCTCGACCGTGAACAGGCGGCTCGTCTTGTTGACCGACGCGAGAATGGTCTGGGCATCGAGCGGGATCAGGGTCCGCAGGTCGATGACCTCGGCATCGATCCCGAATTCGCTCGCCAGTCGCTCGGCGGCCTCGACGGCCTTCGGGACCATGGCGGCGAGGGCCACAATGGTGCAGTCCGCTCCGGCCCGGACGATCGCCGCCTTGCCGAGCGGTACGACGTGCTCGCCGTCGGGGACCTCGCCCTTGACCGCGAAGAGCGCCTTGTGCTCGCACATGATCACGGGATCGGGGTCGCGAATGGCCGCCGCCATGAGACCGAACATGTCGGCCGGGTTCGACGGCGCCACGACCTTGAGCCCCGGGATCGCCATCGCCCAGTTCTCGATGCTCTGGGAGTGCTGGGCACCGAACCGAAGCCCGCCACCGTTGGCTGTTCGGAGGACCAGCGGCAGCGACACCTGGCCGTCGGTCATGTAGCGGGTCTTGGCGATCTGGTTGATGACCATGTCCCAGGTCACGGCAAAGAAGTCGGAGAACATCAGCTCGCCAACCGGGCGCAGCCCGGTCATCGCCGCACCCATCACCGCCCCGACGATGGCCTGCTCGCTGATCGGCGTGTCCCGGACGCGCTCCGGCCCGAAGCGATCGTAGAGGCCCTCGGACAGCTTGAATACGCCGCCGGCGGCGCCGATGTCCTCGCCGATGAGCACGACCGATGGGTCACGGTCCATCTCCTGGGCAATACCCGCAGCGCCGGCCGCCCGGTAGGTCAGTTCCGCCATGCCGAGCCCCCGTCGCTCCACAGTTCCGTCGGGATCACGTCGACCGAGGGTTCGAGTCCGGCGCGAGCCTCGGCCTCCGCGGCGGCGACAGCCTCGCGGACCGACGCGTCGATCGCATCGAGGTCTGCCTGCGGGATGCCACGCGCCAGGAGCCGGGCCCGATGGTGCGGGATCGGGTCACGCTCCAGCCACGCCTTGACTTCATCGGCGGGCCGATATTTCGCAGGATCTGCCCGCGAGTGACCACCGTGGCGATAGGTCAGTGCCTCGATCAGCGAGGGTCCTTCGCCGGCTCGGGCACGATCCATCGCCGTCTGGGCGACCGCGAAGACGGCCTCCACGTCATTGCCGTCGACGACGATTGGCTCGAGACCGTACGCGCTTGCCCGGTCCGCCGCCGGTCGGGGAACTGCCGTCACCGCGCCGATGGGCGTGTACTCCATGTACTGGTTGTTCTCGCACACGAAGACAACCGGCGCCTTCCAGACCGCGGCCATGTTCAGCGCCTCGTGAAACGCCCCGATGTTCGTGGCCCCGTCCCCGAAGAAGCAGACGGCCACCTGGCCGGACTTCCGGTACTGGGCGGACCATGCCGCACCCAGGGCGATCGGCAGGTGCGCGCCGACGATGGCGTACGACCCCATCGCCCCATGTTTGACACTGGTCAGGTGCATCGATCCGCCCTTGCCCCCCAGCAGCCCGTTGGCCCGCCCGAACAGTTCGGCCAGGATCGGGGCCATCGGGACGCCACGGGCCAGGGTGTGGTTGTGGCCGCGGTACGTGCAGAAGGTGTAGTCATCCGATCGCATTGCCGCGGCGAACCCGGCCGCGACGGCCTCCTGGCCGGTGCCCAGGTGGGTCGTGCCGCGGACGAGGCCCTCGAAGAACAGCTCCTGGGCCCGGACCTCGAGCTGGCGGCACTCGACCATGGTTCGGTACAGGGCGGTCCCGATCTCCGCCGAGACAGGCGGCGGGGACGCGGATGCGGACTGCTTCGCCGGAGACGCCATGACGGACCTCAGTACGGGTTGGCGACGAACAGCTCGTCGGACGGGAAGCGGGTGATCACCTGCGGACCGTCCGCGGTCACCACGACCTCTTCCTCGATGCGGGCGGCTGAGTAACCGTCCTTGGCGGGACAGTAGGTCTCGAGGGCGATGACCATGCCCTCCTTGATCTCGACCGGGTGCTCGAGCGAATTCAGGCGGCTGATGATCGGCCGCTCGTGGAGGAACAGCCCGACGCTGTGGCCGAACTGGAGGCCGAAGCACTCCATCTCGTTGCTGAACCCAAATGCCTCGGCCTTCGGCCAGACCTTCGCCACCTGATCGGTGGTGACGCCGGGCTTCATCAGCTCGATCGAGGCGTCAATCCATTCGCGCGCCTGCTTGTAGGCGTCGCGCTGGGCGTCGGTGGCCCGCCCGACCACGAACGTCCGGTAGTAGCAGGTCTTGTAGCCCATGAAGGTGTGGATGATGTCGAAGAACGCCTGGTCGCCGGGCCGGATAATCCGATCCGAGAAGACATGCGGGTGCGGACTGCACCGCTCGCCGGAAACGGCGTTGATGTTGTCGACATGCTCGGACCCGAGGTCGAACAGGTACTTCGTGACGTTGGCCACGAGCTCGTTCTCGCGGACACCGGGCTTGAGCTGCTCCGAGATCTGCTGGTAGGCGCCATCGACCATGGCGCACGCCGTGTTCAGCAGGATGATCTCGTCGATCGACTTGACCTCGCGCGCGTTCAGCAGGACCTGCTGGCCATCCACCACTCGGATACCCTCTTCGGCCAGTGCCGCGAGCATCGGGGGTTCGACGATGTCCATGCCGACCGGCATGTCGCCCACGCCTTCGGCCCGAAGGATGTCCCGGATCTCGCGAGCCGCCGCGCGGAACAGTCCAGCGTCGGGCGCCACGGCACCGCGCAGGCCGACCATGCCGGCATGGATGTTGTCCTGTCGGAGCCAGGGGCAGTTCAGGCGATGATGCTTGGCCGCCGACCCGAAGTCCCAGATATGGGGTTCGCCGCCGCGCGTCAGGAGCGCATAGCGGGTCATCTTGTCCCGCGCCCACTCGCCGATGTGCGTGCTGGTCGCGTACCGGATGTTGTTGAAGTCGAACAGCAGGACCGCGCCCAGTTCGGAGGCGGCGAGGGCATCGCGGGCTCGACCGAACCGATAGGTCCGGAGCCGCTCGACGTTCCAGCGCTCCTCCCAATCGATGTTCATCGATCCCGGCGAGGCGAACGGTGTCGGCATCGCATCTACCCCAATGTGATCGCGAGCAATCGGTGATTGACGGGTTGCAATACGGTGGCTGCGTTCACTAATGCTACACACTGAACGAGGCGATGCAAGTCGCGTCCCTCGAAGCCGAGTAGGATGACCACTATGACGGTGGAGGCGACGGTGGCCCACGGGCGACGAAACGGCAACACGGAACCCGAGTACGCAACCATCGGGGATCGGTTGCGGGAGGCACGCAAGGCGCGAGGCCTGAGCCTGCGCCATCTGGCGGCCCTTCTGGGCGTCTCCCCAAGCCTGATCTCGCAGGTTGAGACGGGGCGGGCCAAGCCTTCCGTCAACACGCTCTACGCGCTTGCCAATGAGCTCGGTATCTCTCTTGACTCATTGCTGTTCATGGACACCGAACCGATGACGACGACGACCCAGGCTGCGGTGCCAGACCCAGCGGATGCGGCGCTGCCGCACGATCCCGTGCAGCGCGCGAACTCAAGAATGAGTATCAGGCTTGGGTCGGGCGTGGTTTGGGAGCGTCTGACGACCGAGTCGATTCGCGCTGTGGACTTCCTGTACGTGACGTATGAGGTCGGCGGCGCGTCGAGTCCGGAGAACGAATTCCAGCGCCACTCGGGCCAGGAGTGGGGGTACATCCTCAGTGGAACGCTGCGGGTCAAGATCGGATTTGACGAGTATGTGCTGGGGCCCGGCGATGCGATCACCTTCGATTCAGGGACTCCCCACCGGCTCACCAACGACGGCGACGAACCAGTGCGGGCGGTCTGGTATGTGCTGGGCCGTCGTGCTGCCGACCTTGCGGGCCCGAATGTCGAACCAGCGGCGTCTCCGTTCTCCGTGGTACATCGCGGCTAGCCGCTCGGGTCCGCTGCCATTGCACACCCTTTGCATCTCTGCTTGACATGTG
>JANMPD010000076.1:0-2216 GCA_031369685.1 Chloroflexota bacterium
CTCGCCGACGCGCTCGCAGCCCGCTCGGGTGACGCGGAGATCGTCGTCGCGACCGATGCGGCCCTTGCCCTCCCGCCGACCTCCAGGCTCGAACACACGATCAAGGTGCTCCAGGTCGGCCGAGATCGGCGCAACCAGGCGATCGTGGCACTCGCCGTTCGGCAGGGTGCCTCGGGCGTGAGCCGGTCGGTGTTCGTGAGCGTCGCGAATCTCGACCTGCTATCCGCCCAGCGTCGCCTCCAGGTGTTCGGTGACGGCGTGCTGCTCGAGGCCCGCGACCTCGTCCTCGATCCACAGACCCGGGCCGAGGCGACGATCGATGACGTTCCCGTCGGGGTACGGGTCATCGAGGTGCGCCTGGACCGCGAAGGGGCGGCGGCCGATGCCCTGGCGCTCGATGATCGGGCATGGGCCATCGTCCCGCCCGAGCGGCTGCGCCGGATTCTCCTGGTATCGGACGGCGACCCGTACCTCGAAACGGCGCTAACGTACCTGCCCAATACGGAGTTGTACGGCATCAAGGCCGCCGCGTACGGGCCGGATACCCATCCCGAATTGTTCGACCTGATCATCTTCGAGGGCACCATGCCGGCCGAGCTGCCGGCCACCTCGGTGCTCGCCATCGCGCCGAAGATGTCGTCGCCGCTCGGGGAGGTCGTGGGGTCGCTGAAGGACCCGGGCATCGGATCGCTGGACCCGGCCGAACCCATCCTTCGCTATGTCGATCTCTCGACGACCCACATCGGGACGGCGGTCAAGATGGCGCTTCCCGCCTGGGCGCGGACGATCATCCCCGGACCCGACGGCGCTCCGCTCCTCTACGCGGGCAGCCTCGGCGGGCGCGCGGCCGCTGTCCTGACGTTCGAGCCACGCCAATCAGACCTTCCGCTCCAGGTGGCGTTCCCGATCCTGATCTCGAACCTCGCCGGCGAGCTGATGGGTGGGTCATCCGCCCCGACGCAGGCGCTGGAGCCCGGAAGCCCCGTTTCCCTCCCGGTGCCGGCCGGCGCCACAGGCCTCACCGTGACGAAGCCCGACGGCTCCTCGATCGACCTTGTGCCGGGCACGCTCGGCGGTGGGAGCGTGACGTTCAGCCAGACGGACCAGCTCGGCGTCTACACCGCGGTCGCAATCCGGCCGACCGCGACGGCCTCCCCGGAGCCGAGCACCACGACCTCGTCGTCGCCTGCCCCGTCGGCGACCGCCGACGCATCGGCGAAGGCGTCACCGACGCCCGTCCCGACCGCGCCACTCGCGGATCCTGACGCTCCCATCCAGTTCGCCGTGGATCTCTTCGATCCAGCCGAGTCGAACATCGCTCCGGGCTCCGCAGCCGCCATCGTGGCACTCGGGGGCGGCGCCGGAGCCAGCCCCGGTGCAAGTCCCGGTGCCAGCGGGTCCCGGCCACCGACGGCGGCGCCGTCCGGCTCGCCTGGCGCGACCCTCGCCCCGTCCGGAGCGGTGGGCGGCGGCACGGACCGCCCCGCGGCCCGCGACGAACTGTGGGTCCCGATCGTTCTGCTGGTCCTCGTGGTCCTGATGGCGGAGTGGCTCGTCTATCAGCGCGATGCGGCCACGCGGTTGTGGCGCGGGTTCCGGCGCCGCTTCGGTGGTCAGGGCAGCGCGGCCGGTGACGCGGCGCCCGGTGAGCCGCGCATCGGCCGGGGCGGCGGCTGATGGGCATCCACTTCGAGACGCCGCTCTGGCTGCTCCTGCTGATTCCGACGCTCCTGATCACGTTCATCCCGCACCTGGCCGCGCGACGCCGCATTGGTACCGCCCGGCGGAGAGCCGCGCTCGGCGTCCGCACGGTGCTCGTGGCGGCGCTCGTGTTCGCCCTCGGCGGCTTCCAACTGGTCCTGCCCGTCGACCGCCTCGCGACCGTATTCGTGGTGGACCTGTCTGACTCGGTCGGGACCCCGGGTCGGGAATCGGCGCTGGCGTTCCTCCGCGAAAGCCTGGCCGTGATGCCAGAGGGCGATACGGCTGGCGTCGTTGCGTTCGGCAAGGACGCCCTCGTCGAGCGCCTGCCCGAGGAACTGCGCCAGATCGACCGAATCCGGTCGACGCCGGTTACGGCGGCCACCGACATCGGGGGAGCCCTTCGACTTGCGGCGGCCCTGTTCCCTGATGAGATGCAGAAGCGGATCGTGCTCATCTCGGACGGCAACGACACGACCGGCCGCGGCCAGCAGGAAGCGGCCCTCGCGGCAACG
>JANMPD010000139.1:0-7687 GCA_031369685.1 Chloroflexota bacterium
GGTCCCGGCGTCGGCGTGCTGTTGATCAAGCGGAAGACGAGGAAGGCGGCGAGGCCGAGGATCACGATCGCCAGGAGGCCGGAGATCCACAGCCACGGGCTGGTCCCGCCTCCGTTGTCATCTGAATCATCGACGTCCTCGTCGGGTCGGCGACGTCCGGCACCCATCGGACGAGGGCGCGGCGGATCGTCGGCACCGGCGTAGGCATCCGGAGCGTAGGGCAGTCGCGCGCTCGGGTTCGGGCGGGCCCTTCCGGCCATCGTGGCTTCGGAATCGGCAGCGGAGCCCGCGGCAGCGGAGCCGGCGGCACCGGCACCAGCGGCCGCGGCTGCGCCAAGGCCCGCTGCGCCCGCCAGCGAAGCAATGGACGCCGATGGGGCTAGCGGCCCGCCCGCAAGCCCGGACGCCGCGGTCGGGGCCGCACCGGGTGACTGGTCCGCAGTGAACCGGTCGAGTGCGTCGGCCATGGCCTCGGCAGACACGAAGCGTTCGGCGGCATCGGTGGCCATGGCCTTTCGAGCAATGGCCTCAAGGATCGGTGGCACACCGCTGCGGACGGCGCTCGGACTCGGGACCGGCCCGGTCAGGCGTGCCGTCGCGATGGCCGCTGCGGAGTCGCCCTCCCAGGGCCGTCGGCCCGTGAGCAGCTCATACAGCACGATGCCCAGGCTGTAGATATCGGAGGCCGGCGTGGCCGTCTCGCCACGGGCCTGCTCGGGGCTGAAGTAGTGGACCGATCCGAGCGTGGTTCCAGGCAGCGTCAATGCTGCCTCGGCGATGGCGCGGGCAATCCCGAAATCGGTGACCTTGACCTTGCCCTCGCTCGTCACGAGCACGTTGCTGGGCTTGATGTCCCGATGCACGAACCCGCTCGTGTGCGCCGCGGCGATGGCCCTCGCGATCTGGGCGGTGAGGCGCGCGGCCTGCTTCGGTGGAAGCGCACCAGTGCGTCGGATGATGGACGCCAGGTCCTCACCGTCCACGAGCTCCATGATGATGAATGGGCCGGCGGGATCGGTGCCGTAGTCGTAGACCGCGACGACGCCCGGGTGATTGAGCGAGGCGGCAGACTGCGCTTCCTGGCGGAAACGAGCGAAGAAGTCGGGATCCCTGCCATATTCGGGGCGCAGGACCTTGACCGCGACATCGCGCTCCAACTGGGCGTCGCGGGCGCGGTAGATCGTCGCCATGCCGCCCTGGCCGAGCAGTTCGATCAGTCGATATCGACCGCCGAGGACGGTGCCGATCTCAGCCAAGGAGTCCTCCGAATGACGGTGCGGGGCGCACCGCGCGCCCGGATCGTAGCGTACGACGCCGGGATGTCCGGCAGGGTGACGACAACGTCAGCCCTGGAGCTCAAGGCCTCGAAGATGGGCTCGAAGCTCGGCGGCGAGGTCCGGTCGCGCCAGCGCGAGGTCGACGGTGGCCTTGAGCCAGCCCATGGTGGTCCCGGCGTCGTAGCGGGCACCCTCGAATTCGTAGGCGAACACTGACTGTTCGGCCATCAACGCCTCGATCGCGTCGGTGAGCTGGATCTCTCCACCCGAGCCGCGTTGGGTCTGCTCGAGCTTGTCGAAGATCTTGGGTGTCAGCACGTAGCGGCCAATGATTGCGTAGTTCGAGGGAGCGGTACCGGGAGCCGGCTTCTCGACCACTGACGTCACCTGCCGAAGTCGCGGATCGTGCTCATCCGGACCCGGGATCGTGCCGGCGATCCCATAACGGTATGTGTCCTCCGGCGGCACCTCTGCCACGGCAAGGACCGAACAGTGGGTCTGCTGGTACGCGTGGATGAGCTGTCCGATCGCCGGCCGCTCGCCCACTACCACGTCATCCGGCAGCAGGACCGCGAACGGCTCGTGGCCGATCAGGTCCTTGGCCATGAGCACGGCATGGCCGAGTCCGAGTTGCTCCTTCTGGCGGACATACGCGATCTGGGCGAGGTCGCTGATGTGGCGAACCTGGCGGAGCTTCTCGATCTCCCCCTTCTCCTCGAGGAGATGCTCGAGCTCATACGACAGGTCGAAGTGATCCTCGATCGCGCGCTTCTGGCTGGAGGTGACGATGATCACCTGCTCGATGCCGGCGGCGACGGCCTCCTCGACCGCGTACTGGATGATCGGCTTGTCGACGAGCGGCAGCATTTCCTTCGGCTGCGCCTTGGTCGCTGGGAGAAACCTGGTACCCCAGCCGGCTGCCGGGAACACGGCTTTTCGGACGCGCATGACACCCCTTGGGCGGTTGATGGGCAGGCCCGAGGATACCACTCGGGTGGGCTGGGGCAGGTCCGAGCGTCAGATTGCGGTGTCGCTCGCGAACGTTCGAACGGCCGCCGCGAAGGCGTCCGGGCTGTCAAGGGGCGTGAGGTGCGCGGCCAGGGGGAGCACGCGTTTGGACACCTTCGGAATGTCCTGGAGGAACGATCGTTCGCCGAGCCGGAAGATGACATCGAGCCCGCCATTGATGACGAGGGTCGGCCCACCGAAGGCCTCCAGCCGGTCGTGAAAGGTGGTCTCGGTGAGGGACCGAACGGCGGCGGCACCACCGCGTGTCCAGTAGCCGGCCGCGATGATCGGCTCGGCGATCTCCGACGGATAGCGCCGCCGAAACAGCCACGAGTTCAGGCCGTCGAGCAGGCGCTCCGGCGCCGCGACCAATGCCCAGGCAAAGAGGCGGAAGGCCCGGCCGGTGATGCCCGATGGCTCCGCGCTCGAGCCTGCCAGCACGAGCCCCCGGACTCGATCGGGTGAACGGGCAGCCACGGTCATCGCCACGTAGCCGCCCAGCGACAATCCCACAAGAATGGCCGGACCGGCGTCGGCGTCGTCGATGGCCGCCTCCACGACATCGGCGGCGGCTTCGAGCGAGAACGGGCGATCGGCGAGTTCGCCGTGGCCGGGTAGGTCGACGCTCACGCAACGATGCTGATCCTCGAGTCGCGAGACGATCCCCCGCCACGAGACGCGCGTCAGCCGAGTGCCATGGATGAGGACGATGAGTGGTCCATCGACCGGGCCGGCGTCGTCGCGACCGACGTCGATCATGTCGTCGCGACGTGGGCTACCTCGTCCTCGGCGGTGAGTGCCGGCTCGCGGGCTACCTCGTCCTCGGCCGTGAGTGCCGGGCCCCGGGCCTCGACGGCGAATACCGGCTCCGGCTCCGCGGCGGGCAGCATCGCTGACTCGGCCGGACGCGAGCGCTGGATCAGGACCGCTGCCCCGAGGATGGCAAACCCCCCGATGGCCTGGATGGGCCCGATGGCTTCCTGGAGGAAGAGTGCCGCCAGGAGCACCCCCACGACCGGCTCGAAGAGCATCAGGATCCCGGCCCGGACCGGTCCGATCCAGCGGATCCCGGCCAGGAACATGGTGCTCGGAACGGCAGCCGAGAAGATACCGGCGAAGACCAGCAGGGCGAGCAGGCCCGGCGTCGCGAGGGGCAGAACCAGCGACGATGGCCCGTCCCCGACCACTGCGAGAACGCCGCCGATCACAGCCGCACCGGCAAGGATGAAGCCCATGGCCTGATCGGTTGGAACCTCGCGATAGCCGTGTCGGCTGATGAGAACGAACACGGCCTGACTGGCGGCCGCCGACAGGGCGAGCAGGACGCCGACCGGATCGATGCCCCCGCTCGTCGCCGAACCGGGCCCACCGATGACCACCGCAACCATGCCCGCGAGCGCGATCACGAGCGCCGTACCCCGGACCTGGTCCATCCGTTCCCACCCGAGCACAGCGGACGCGGCCGTGACGATCGCGGGGTAGAGGTAGAAGCACAGCAGCACGATCGCAACAGGAATGCGCGCGAAGGCGAGGAACATGGCCATGTTCAGGGTCGTGCCCATCAGCGCGGCGATCCCGATCGAAGCGCGCCCACGAGCATCGAGCGATCGCCAACCAACGACGCGCCCACCGCGACGTAACGCGTAGCCGATGATCACGGCCATGACCGCGGCGCCGATGGAGGCCCGCCAGGCCACGAACCCAAACGGCGTCAGGCCGAAACCGTAGGCGCCTCGTGAAATCACCCCGAGCATCCCGAACATGCTCGCCGCGAGGGCGACCGTCAGGCTCCCGAGGAGCGGACTCCGCTGCTGATCCATTGACCCATGGTACGAGCCGACCCCCTTCGGAGCCGAGGTGGGTCCGTGCGGCCCAGTGGCGCACGTTCCGACGCTTGTTCCGGTCAGAGCGAGCCGGCGTCGCTCACTGAGAGCTGGCGCCGCGCTCCCGTCGGGCCACGCCCAGGCGAATGTTCGTGAATGGGACGCGGAACTCGCGGAACACCTCGATCGACACCAGGAACCCGGTGAGCAGCAGGACGACGGCGATGAGCTTCGCGATCGCAAACGGGGCCGTGACGCCGAACCGATTGAGCGTGTCGCCGGCCGATGCCACGAACGCGCCGATGGCGATCAGCAGCGTGGCCGGCACGCGACTGTTGAGGCGTCCGGTGACGAGGTCCCGCGCAGCGCCCGGGACGGACGCAACCAGGTTCACGAGGATGGCCACGGGAGCGATGAACAGGTTGAACAGGAATTGGTCGCCCGACTGGCGCGGGTCGAGCGAGTAGGCGAGTACCCGACGCTTGGTCATGAACGTGTAGGCCGAGAACAAGGCGCCAAATGCCAGGCTGAGCGCACCGGTGAAATTGAGCACCGGGGTCAGTAATCGAAGATAGCCGGGCATCAAGGTCGCCACAGGCTGGCCCGTTGCCGGGTCCACGGCATAGCCGGGAGCGGCCAGCGTCGTCGCGGCCATCAGGCCCAGCGAGAGGACGGTGGTCCCGATGACGGCTGCCGCCGCGAATTCCGTCCAGCGAGCGTTCTGGAAGTACGTCTCCACGCCGATCGCGATCGCCAGGATGAGGGTGACGATGAGATAGAGGATCGGCAGCGGGCCGGCCCCCGCGTAGGCGGGCGCATTTCGGATCATCAGGGCGATGAGGCCCGAGAACACGAGCAGGAAGGCGTAGGTATACCCGAACCGCGTCTTGCTCAGCAGGAATGCGGTGCCGAGCCCAAGCCAGGCGGGTGTCCAGGTCGCGCCGGTCAGGTACCAGATCCGGTAGAGCGGCTCCGTCCAGCCTCCGAACGAAGCCAGGGCCTCGACCGCAGATCCGATCCCGAAGAACGTCATGCCGACGGCCCAGGCGAGTTGAAAGGCGTGCCGTCGCTCCCTCCACTGATCGAGGAGGGCGACCGCAAATCCAAGGGCGAGGAGTGCCGTGAGCGCAGGGATCATCGAACGACCTCGTGTTTGGGGTGACTGGCAACCGTCGCATGGACTTCGACCAGATGGAGCAAGAGCCGGTCCAGGAGTGCGACCGCCTGCTCGAACAGGGATGCGAGCTGCGTCGCATCGAGGGCACGACGGCGCCCGAGTGACGCGATCTCGGTCAGGAACGGCTGCCGTGTCCGGATGTAGACCGCAACGACCTCGGAGCCACTCGCGCCGGCCTCGGCCAGTCGACGAGCCGTTCCTTCGATGAGACCGAGCGCTTCGGCTTCCCATCGTGCGCGATCCGAGGGGCCGGTTGCGTCGAGATAGGCGAGCAGCACCGCCACGAGCCGGCGACCCTCCGTCCGAAACTCGGCCCGTGCTTCCCCCTCGATCCGATCAATGGAGGGTGGGGCGTCATCGGCGCGATAGGACCGTCCGTAGGCCCGGTTCACCCGATCCGACGTCGCCCCGAGCACCGACAGCGAACGCCGGGCGGGCCGTCGATTGGCTGCCACTCGCGCCAGGTCGGCCTTCGAGAACCGACGGTGGCCCCCTGGCGTCGCATAGGCCCGGACGCGGCCCTCGTCGGCCCAGCGGCGAAGCGTGTCGGGGTCGACACCGAGGATCCGGCTCGCCGGACCGAGGGACAGCCAATCACCCGGGACACTGACGGGCAGTTGCGCCGCACGGGCCATGCCGAGAGGAACCTCCGGACCAACGACGAGCGACGAGCGCAGTCGGCGCCTGCGAGTCAGAACCCGGGTAAATCTCGGTATCGAGGTTGGCTCGGGAACCGGGGGAGGATACGAACGGCCCGACGGCCTGTCAACCGGCGATCTTCAGCCGTCGTCGGCTGGGTCACCGAGCGGTCTGATCAGGCCTGGACGAACTCGTGATCGTCGCGGTGGAGGCCGTCGCACAGGCCCCACCGGACCTCGTCGCCGGGGATCGAGATCGGGCGCATGATCTCGCGTACTTCGCCGCGCCGGCAGAACAGCCAGCCACGCGCCCGCATCCAGCTCCGGACGTGCGCCGGGTCGCGGTGAAACTGGAACGGCCCCGGATTGAGGAGCGGTCGGCCCGCCCAGGACACCGGCGTTTCCGCGGCGACGGCGTCGAGAACATTGATCCGCCAGGGGGTCCCCTCGATCACCTCGAGACAGTCGTCGCAGCGCAGCGCGACGTTGTCCGAGACGACCGTCGGGATCCGGATGCCCATGATCTCCATCGGCCCGATGGTAGCAGGAGGCGCCCACTGGTCGGTGCGCTGCTGCACCGGGTGGCCGAATCGCATGGGATCCGGCCGCGCGCAGCGTGTATCCTGCCGAATGGTCTTTGGATCCGGGGCGGGAGGATTGGAAGCGTTGACTGCTCGTTTGAAGGTTCGCCCGGTGTTCTTCGTCGCGGCGATGATGTCGATCTTGATTGTCGCTCCCGCACGGGCCGACACGACCGGTGGGCCGGCCGACTTCGATGGTGCCTACGCGAACGATATAGGCGGCACGGTCTTTGTGGAGGTCTTCCGCGACAACCTCAACGGCGGCGCTCTGTCGCTCTTCGTGTACCTCACCACCTCGACGCCGATCACTTGTTTGGATTCGACGACCGGCACCCTGGCGACCGAATTCGCCGGCAGCAGCCCACCCGCAAGCGCGACCTTTGGCAGCCACCTGTCGTCGGCCTCGGCGTCGGGCCTCGTCACGGGGACGCTCACAACGACGGACTCCTGCGCCGGGACGAGCATCGACACGTCCGCGTCCCATTCTGCGAGCCTGATCTTGGCAGGGTCGAAGCCGATCACCTCGACAACGACGAGAACGAAGACGGTCAACTCAAACGGAACGACGACAGTCCTCACCTCGAAATTCAGCCAGACCGTTGCGACCGGAGACTTCAGCGTCGATGGGACAGTAATGACGGCGACGGGCGCGGCGATCTTTCACGGACTGGCGACCGAGCGAACCCACTGAGTTCGGCCGCCAGGGGACTTGATCGACACCAAGGGCCTCGCCCAACGAAAGGCGACCCGGTCGCCCTCGCAAACCTGCCCGTGGGTGATCGGATCACGACACTCGATGCAAACCGGGCCCGCGTCCTCGCGCTGCCCTAACGAGCTCAAACTTCGAACGCGTTCCCGCTAGGCGGGTGGGTCGGCGGTCCACCGAAGGATGTCACCCGGCTGGCAATCGAGCACCCGACTGCTTTCAATCGACTGTCAATAGGTTACCCGGCATCTGGCGGCTTCATGACAAGTCCCCGCGGTCGATCCACTACGTCCACCGCATCCTCAAGGAAGAGAGCGGGCTGGACATCGCGTCCCGCCCGGTCGTCGTACGTGGTACCCCCAAGGGGATTCGAACCCCTGATCTCCACCTTGAAAGGGTGGCGTCCTAGGCCTCTAGACGATGGGGGCCGGGAGCCGGGCGAGTTTAGCAGAGGCTTTTCGCCGGGACCCTGCCAGC
>JANMPD010000188.1:0-2925 GCA_031369685.1 Chloroflexota bacterium
TCCGCCTCCACCACGGCCCCGTCGCGCGGCGCCGGTGCGGCGATGGCGCTGACGCCGGTTGAGACTGGTCTGCATATCGGCCGCGACGATACCATAGGCCCCGTGGAGGACCTTCCCCCTGTACCGGTGCATCCCGTGACGACTCGTCATTGCGCCCTGTGACGTCGTTCGATCCCGGCCCCGCCGGGCTACTCGACGAGCTGCGCTGGCGAGGCATGTTCCACGCCGCGTCCGATGGGCTGGAGGCGCGCCTGGCTTCGGGACGGCCGATTTCCGGCTATAACGGCTTTGATCCGTCCGGCGCATCCCTCCACATCGGGAGCCTCGTTCCGGTCTTCGGGCTGATCCACTTCCAGCGTCACGGCGGTCGTCCGGTGGCGCTGGTCGGTGGAGGTACGGGCATGATCGGCGACCCGTCGGGCCGCTCGTCGGAGCGGAACCTCCTCGACCGCGACACGCTGGCCGCCAACGCGGAGGCCATTCACGCGCAGCTGCAGCACTTCCTCGATTTCTCCGGGCCGCGCGGTGCGCTCATGGTCAACAACCTCGAGTGGCTCGAATCGATGACGATGATCGAGTTCCTCCGGGACGTCGGGAAGCACTTCACGATCCCGTACATGCTGGCCAAGGATTCCGTCCAGGTGCGCCTGGACAAGGGCCTCTCGTACACCGAGTTCAGCTACATGCTCCTCCAGTCGGCCGACTTCGCGCATCTGCGACGAACGATGGATGTCGAGCTGCAGATGGGCGGCGCGGACCAGTGGGGCAACATCACCGCCGGCCTCGAGTTGATTCGTCGTGCTGGGGGCGGATCGGATGGTGCCGGCTCGGACGGTTCGGGCACGAGCGTGTCTGCCGGCGCTGCGGGCGGCAACGCGAACGCGGGCGAAAGCGCGGCGGCTTTCGGCCTGGCGTATCCGCTCCTGCTGACCGCGTCGGGTGCGAAATACGGCAAGTCCGTCGAGGGCGATTCGATCTGGCTCGATCCAGACCGCACGACGCCCTATGCCTTCTACCAGCACTGGCTCACCACCGACGATCGCGATGTCGGCATCTACCTCCGCTGGTTCACGACGATGTCGCCGGACGAGATCCTTGGCCTCGAGGCCGAGATGGCCGAACGTCCGGGCGCGAGGGCGGCCCAGAAGGCGCTTGCGCTCGATGTCACCGCACGTACCCACGGCGCCGACACCGCTCGCCAGGTCGAGCTGGATTCCGCCGTCCTGTTCGATCCTGAGCCGATCCGCGATCCGGTGGTCCTCGATCGACTCTGGCGGAATGTCGGCGGGTTCACGGTGGAGCCGGGAGCCGCGTCCGGGGGGATTGCCGCCGTGCTGGGGTCGGCCGGGGTCTTCGCGTCGAATAGCGAGGCCCGAAGGATGATCCAGAACGGCGGCCTCACGATCAACGGTGAGCCAATTCGCGACCCCGCAGCCGCGATGCCCGCTCCGATCGACGGAACATGGTGGGAGGTCCGGATCGGCAAGCGCCGACGCGAGATCGGCCGCCTCGGCCGGTAGCCACGCCGGTCTGCCCGCGTGGCGGCTCAGCCCGCGTGGCGGCTCAGCCCGCGTGGCGGCTCAGCCCGCGTGGCGGCGTTTCAGCGTATCGATGACGACGCTCGGGTTTAGGTCTCGCTCGGCGAGCAGCACCAACGTGTGGAACAGGAGATCCGCGGCCTCGCCGGCCAGGGCCGCCGTCGTCCGGCTCTGATCCAGGCCGGCTGCTGCGGCTGCCGCGTCGTCCTTCGCGGCCATGAGCACCTCGGTCGCCTCCTCGGTGACCTTTCGTGCCGTGGCGTCGACGCCGCCGTCCAGCAGGGACGTCGTGTAGGAACCGTCGGGCCGCTCGGCCCGACGACGCTCGATCGTCCGCCAGAGCGTTTCGAGCCAGGCGAAGTCCTGGGTATGCGCCGCCTCCGAATGTGGCGGCGCCTCCATCCCTTCCGGTGCGCGCGTCCCTTCCGGCACACCTTCGGCGTCGAAGCAACTTCGCGTGTTTCGATGGCACGTCGGCCCGTGCGCTCGGACGGTGGCGAGGATCGCATCGACGTCGCAGTCGAGGTCCAGGCGCACGAGGTGGAGGACGTTGCCGCTCGTCTCGCCCTTGCGCCACAGTCGGCCACGTGATCGCGAGTGGAAGTGCATCTCGCCCGTCGCGAGTGTCGCCTCGAGGGCTTCCGCATCGGCGTAGGCGAGCATCAGGACGCGCCCATCCGCCTCGTCCTGGACGACGACGGGCACGAGGCCGTCAGCACCAAATCGTGGCTCGATGGATGGCTGCGGCGCGGTCAAGCGGCCACCCCGGCGGTAAGGCGCACGGGGAGTCCAGCGTCGAACATCGCCCGCTTGACGTCGGCGATGGCGTGGATGCGACGATGGAACACCGATGCGGCGAGCACCGCGTCTGCGCCGCCATCGACGACGGCGGCGACGAAGTCGGCCGGGCCGGCAGCGCCACCGGACGCGATGACGGGCACGCTCCCCTGGCGGGTGATCGCGCGAAGCAGGGCGGTGTCGTAGCCGGACTGCGTCCCGTCCTGGTCGATCGACGTGACCAGCAGCTCTCCGGCGCCAAGTTCCGCGGCGCGCGTTGCCCATGCGACCGCGTCGACGCCCGTGACATCGCGGCCACCCTGGACGAGGACCTCCCACGCGGGCTCATCCGACCCAAGTCCGCGCATCCGGCGGGCATCAATCGCCACGACGACCGCCTGGCGCCCAAAGGCACGGGCACAGGCGGCGATCAGCGTGGGATCGGACACCGCGGCGGTATTGATGGCCACCTTGTCGGCGCCGGCACGGAGGACCTGCCGCATGTCCTCGACCGTGCGCACGCCCCCGCCGACGGTGAGCGGGATGAAGGCCCTGCGGGCCGTGCGCTCGACGATGTCCAGGAGCGTGCCGCGACCTTCGGGTGCGGCGG
>JANMPD010000197.1:0-16634 GCA_031369685.1 Chloroflexota bacterium
CGCGTGATCAGATCAGCCAACGTCAGGGCCTCAGTGCGTCGCGCTTGCCGTCATCGCAATCGGATGACAGACGCCCGCGGGGCAGGAGCTGCGCTCGAGATGCTCGTCGAGTTCCGCTCGGAAGTATCGCATCCCGCTGACCAGCGGGAGTGTCGCCAGGCGCTCGTGGTCGCACAGCGCGCTGCCGACGATGTCAGACGCGAGGTCGGTGATGAGATCGAGGTCCCCGGCGCGCGACGTTCCGAACGCCAAGCGATCCCCGATCTCCGACAGGCGACGGGTCCCGATCCGGCACGGGATCGTCTTGCCGCAGGACTCGTCGGCGCAGTAGCGGGTCAGGACACGGGCCAGGTCCACGATGCAGGCTCGGTCGTCGGCCACGATCACCGATCCCGAGCCGATGTGGGCGCCCGCGGCCCGGAGCGCATCGAAGGTGTACGGAATGTCGAGCGCATCGGGCGGAAGGATGCCGCCAGCCGGACCGCCAACGAGGACGGCCTTCAGCGATCGTGCCCCGCTCGGGGTGCCGGCCAGGGCCGCGATATCGCGCAGGTTCGTGCCCATCGGCACCTCGGCCACCCCGGAGGCCTCCGGCCCTCGGACCTGGACGAGCATGGTTCCGGGGCACTCCGGCGCACCGATCTTCGCGAAGGCGTCCGACCCATTGACCACGATCCACGGGATTGCGGCGAGGGTCTGGACGTTGTGGACCACCGTCGGCAGGCCGCGCAGGCCGCGCGTCGCGGGATGGGGCGGTCGCTGCTCCGGTTGCCCGCGCTTGCCCTCGAGGGCCTTGAGCAGGATCGTCTCCTCGCCCAGCAGGTAGGCGCCCTGGACGGTCCGGACGGTCATGTCGAGGTGCCGACCCGGCCCGAACATGTCGTTCCCCACCAGTCCGGCGTCCTGGGCGGCGCCGATGGCCGCCTCGAGAATTCTGATCGCGGTGGTCGCGTCGGCGCGGACCGCGATGATCGCCTCGCCGGCACCGATCGCGAATGCGGCGATGGCCAGGCCCTCGATCACCGCGAACGGGTTCCGTTCCATCAGGATGCGATCGGTCACCGAGGATGGATCGGCGCCATAGCCGTTGGCGACGACGACGCGGCTGCTTGCCGCCGTGGCGCTGGCGGCGCGCCACTTGTCCGCTGCCGGGTAGCCGGCTCCGCCCCGGCCGCGCAGGCCGGACGCACCGATCGCCGCGGTCGTGCCGGTCGACCCGAGATCGCGCATCGCGAGCCGAAGCCCGGTGAACGCGTCGGCGGCCATGGCGGCGTCGAGATCAGCAGGATCGGCAACAGGGGTGCGGGGCAGGAGGATGGACGGCCACTTCTTGGGCGTCTTGAGCATGGTCGCGTCGGTCATGCGTCGCCGCCCGGGCGTCCAGTCAGCGAGGCACCGAGCTTCGCGAGGTAGGCGGCCTCGTCGGGTCGTCGGTCGGTCATCGCGGCCGCCTGTGCGGTGACCGTCGGCGGCTCGAACCGGAGGTGGCCGTAGAACGAGGCCGTGCCGTAGATCTGGGCGTACCAGGTGCCCGTCACCTGGCTGATCCGCTTGAGCGCACCGACCGGCAGGTAGCCGTAATGGGCCTGAATCGCCTCGAGGATCGGCAACAGGTGGGCGGGATTGTGGTCGAACCCCTCGAGGATGTCGTCGACCGGGCCGACATCGACGCCCTCGAAGTGGTCATAGGCGGGATCCGGCACCGTCCGTCCGGATCGACGGAGCGCGGATTCCTCGCGCCGCTCGCCGTAGGTCTCGGCCGCGCCCCAGTGGACGTGGAACCGACCCTTGGTATCCATGCCGCCCATGTCGATGCACTCGATCGGGCAGGCCTGAGCGCACTGGAAGCAGGTCTCGCACTTGAGGGTGCCGTACTCGTCGTACAGCAACTGGAGGCGGCCACGGAACTTGGGCGGTATGTCCGCCTGTACTTCGGGGTAGCGAACCGTGGCCTTCGGCTCGAAGAATCGACGGAGCGTCAGTGCCATGCCGCGAACGATCCCGAATCCGGGGACGAAGCTCATCGTGCGGTCCTCATGAGCCGACGATCACGACCGCGGCGGCGGTCACGAAGAGGTTGAGGAGCGCCGCGGGCAGGAGCCACTTCCAGGCGAAGCCCATCAGCTGGTCGATCCGGACGCGGGGCAGGGTGCCGCGCATCCAGACGAACAGGAAGACGAACCCGAAGGTCTTGGCGATGAACCACACGAGCCCCGCGACCCAGTCGAAGCTGACATAGGCCCAGGCGAAGGTCAGCCCGCCGGCAACGACGTTGAACAGCACGAACCCGATGATCATGGCGACCCACCAGCGCATCGAGCTGCGCACGAGGTAGAACGGTGCGGCCAGGACCAGTGTACCGATGACCGGGACGAGCGCGATGAGGAACAGGAGGGGGATCCCAAGCGAGCCCGGATCCAGGGCGATCGCGAACGGCGTCGCGATATGGAAGTTCGGGATGACCACGCTGACCACGCCATTCAGCGCGTTGACGAGCGCGTCGATGTCGAACGGGGCGTTCCAGCCACCGAGGAACAGGACGACGGTGAGCGCCGACATGATGAACACGTTCACGTACTCGGCGAAGAAGAAGAAGCCGAAGCGCATCCCCGAGTACTCGGTCGCGAAGCCCGCGACGATCTCCGAGTCGGCCTCGGTCAGGTCGAACGGCGTCCGGTTGGCCTCGGCCGTCGCGGCGATGAAGAAGATCACGAACCCGAGCGGCTGGCGAAACACGAACCAGTCGGTGAACCAGCCCGACTGCTGCATGACGATCTGGTTCAGGCTCATCGTCCCGGCCAGGATCAGCAGGCCGACGACCGAGAGGGTGAGCGGGATCTCGTAGCTGATGATCTGGGCGGCGGACCGGAGACCACCCAGGAGCGAGTACTTGTTGAAGCTGGACCAGCCACCCATCAGCAGGCCCACCACGCCCATCCCGCCGACGGCGAAGAAGTAGAGCAGTCCGATGTTGAAGTCCTGGCCGGCCAGGCCCGGGGCGAACGGAATGACGAGGAGGGTCATGACGGCGGCCCCGTAGGTCACGACGGGGGCCCACGTGAACACGATCGAATCGGCTCCGGTCGGGGTGAAGTCCTCCTTGATGAGCACTTTCAGCCCGTGGACCACCGATAGCAGCGATCCCCAGGGCCCCACGCGGTCCGGTCCGACCCGCAGGTTCATCAGGGCGATGACCTTCATCTCGAGGTAGATGTTGAGGAACGCGATCGGGATCGTGATCACGAGGATGATCGTGGCCGCGACGAGGAAGCGGATGAACCATAGGTTCGCCCGGATCAGGTCCCAGATCGGCCCGCCCAGCACCACGATGAACGCGATGAGCCCCGCCGTGAGCAGCGCCAGCAGCGGGATCAGCGTGAACACGATCTTGCCCGGCAGCGTCAGGCGGCCCCAGGTTCTCGCGAGGGTAGTCACCGATGACCGCCGACGCGCGAGGCCAGGCCAAGGCGGAAGCAAGCACGCGAGCGAGCGCACTTCAGCGTGCGTGAGCGAGCGAGCGCAGGTGACAACGCGGGCATGGCCCGTCCGACGGCGGTCACTTGTCGACTCCGCCCATGACCGGGTCAAGGCTGGCCATGATGGCCATCGTGTCGGCGATCAGGTTCTTCTTCATCAGCAGCCCCACGGACTGGAGGTGGATGAAGCTCGGATCGTGGATGCGCATCCGGAAGGGCTGATCTGTCCCGTCGCTGATCGCATACGTCGCGTACTGGCCGCGCGGCCCTTCGATCGCGGCGTAGGCACGGCCCGGCCTGGGCCGAAGCAGCCGCGGCAGCTTGGCCATGATCGGGCCGTCCGGCATCTGGTGGAGACACTGATCGATGATCCGCAGGCTCTGCTTGATCTCCTCCATGCGCAGGAGATAGCGGGCCAGGGAGTCGCCCTCGGAGCGCGTCGGGATGTCGAAGTCGAGCTCGGGATAGATCGAGTACGGGTGGGCCCGCCGGACATCGAACGGGCTCCCCGTGGCCCGGAGGTTCGGCCCGCTCATGCACATGCTGAGGGCGGTCTCGGTGTCGATCACGCCGAGGCCGCGGGCTCGGCGCACGAAGATCTCGTTCTCGTTCAGGAGCGTCAGGTTGGATTCGATCTGGCCGGTCGCGCGGGTCATCCAGTCGCCGAGGCGGCTCATGAAGTCGTGGTTCAGGTCCCCGTTGACCCCGCCGATCCGGAAGTAGTTGAAGAGCATCCGCTGGCCGGTCAGGGCGGCCAGCATCTCCACGATCTCGTCGCGCTCGATGAACGACCAGAGGATGGGCGTGAGGCCCCCGAGGTCCAGCGCGAACCAGCCCATGAAGAGGGCGTGGCTGGCGATCCGGTTGAGCTCACCGGACAGGACCCGGATGTATTCCGCCCGGCGCGGCACCTCGACGTCGAGCAGCTTCTCGAAGGCCATGACCGGCGACCACTCACAGAACAGTGAGCTGATGTACTCAAGCGGATCCACCTGGCTGATGACCTGGTGGTAGTCGGCGTTCTCGCACAGCTTCTCGACGCCACGGTGCAGATAGCCGAGGACCGGATCAAGATCGACGACCTTCTCGCCATCCAGCTTCAGGACGACCCGCAGCACGCCATGGGTGGAGGGATGCTGGGGGCCCATGTTGAGGAACATCTCGCCGTCGCCGAGGGTGTAGAACTCGGCTTCGCGCTCGGTTCGGGGCGGGTACGGCGGGATCGACTCGAAGACGCCGATCTCGTCATCGAGCATGACCCGCGGGTCGTCGGCGGACGCGTGCTGGTGCGGACCGGCGGTGGTCGTCATCGGGCCCCTAGGCCTTCACGCGACGGATGGCGCCGGCCGGAGTGCCCTGTGGGGCGTGGCTGCGCTCCATGTGCCGGACGCCGCCACCGGGGGAACGGGCGGCGTCGTCGGGCAGGAAGAAGTCCTTGCGGAGCGGAAAGCTGGTGTAGTCGGGCGGCATGTAGATCCGCCGGAGGTCGCGGTTGCCTTCGAAGACGATCCCGAACATGTCGTAGGCCTCACGCTCCATCCACTCGGCGCCCTTCCACAGGAAGGTGATGGACGGCGTTCGCGGGTCGTCCCGCGAGATCTTGTCGGCCACGACCCGGAGCCAATCCGATGTTGTTTCGCTCCACAGGTGGTAGACGACCTGCATGTGATCGCCGGTATCGACGCCCGCCAGGTCGGACAGCATCATGAACCCGAATGCAGGCTCATCGTGGAGAGCGCGCAGGACGTCCGGCGCGGCACCGGCCGGGATCCGGAGTTCGGTCTCGTCGTGGCGCTGCCGGATGGGTCCGGACGCGATGTCGCCGAACCTGGCCTCTAGGCGTGTCTTGAGGGCTCGATCCACCGCGTCAGACTCCCGGAGGAACGGTCGGCCCGATGGCCCGATCCGCCCACTGCCCGCGTCGGTCCTTGACGATCTGCTGGAGCTTCATCATCCCGTAAATGAGCCCCTCCGGCCGCGGCGGGCAGCCGGGAATGTACACATCCACGGGCATGACCCGGTCGATGCCTTCGATCGTGCTGTAACTCCGCTTGTACCGTCCCCCGGAGCACGTGCAATCGCCCATGGCGACGCACCACTTGGGCTCCGGCATCTGCTCCCAGAGACGAACAAGGGGCCCGGCCATCTTCGTCGTCAGCGTGCCCGCCACGATCAGGACATCAGCCTGCCGAGGCGATGCGCGAAACGGGAACATGCCCCAGCGATCCATGTCGTTCTTGGACGTCGCCGCGCTCATCATCTCGATGGCGCAGCAGGCCAGGCCGGACAGGAGCGGCCACAGGCTGTTGGCGCGAAGGAGATCGAGGACGACATCGGCCCTCGCCGGGATCACCTCGAGCATGCCCGACCAGCGGGCGTCATCCCGTCGCGAGACGTCGCTCGCCGCGAGCTCCGCAAGGTGCGCAAGCCCGCTGTCCCGGCCGCTGTCATAGGCCGTGCCCTCGGCCGATGTCCACAGGTCATTCCGAACGACGATCGGCGCGGTCACGGCGGACTCGCCCGGCACGATCAAGGCCGTTCGCCCCGTGGATTCCATCCCTTCGGAGCCCGGGGCCGCGACGACGGCGTCGTCCCGGTCCGTCATCGCCACGTCAGGACGCCCTTGCGCCAGGCGTAGGCGAGACCGATCAGGAGGATCCCCACGAACACCAGCATGCTCACCAACCCGCCGAGCAGGAGGTCCCGGAAGACGACCGCCCAGAGGTAGATGAAGATGACCTCGATATCGAAGGCCACGAACAACAGGGCGTAGATGTAGAACGACAGCCCGAACCGCCCGTGGGTATCGCCCAGGGTGTCGATGCCCGATTCGTAGGGCAGGCCCTTGTGGACGTCACCGCGATTGCGGTGCGACAGGAGCCACGCGGCGCCAAACGTCAGGAACGTGAACGACACGGCTGCGATGGCGAACCCGACGATGTACCAGATCCCGGTCAACCGATCCTCACTCCAAACGGCGCCGGTCACGGGCGACGCTCGCTCCTGGGCGGCAACGTCCTTGGGCGGGACGACCTCGGAAGGCCTGTCGCTACGGGCGCACTCGCACGCCCGTCGCCCATCGGCATTCTATCAGGGGCACCGGGTCCGGCAGGCGGCCGGGACGGCGTCGCCGCGAGGGGTAGCGGGAGGGTCGAAGGGCGGCCCGCACCGAGCGCGCGTGCCAGATCACGGACCACCCTTCGTCGCAAACCCCGGTGAAGTGGGTTGGACCCGAAATGTCGCCGCACGGGATGGGTGGGGGCAATAGGTAACGTTCCCTAGTCAGGCCACGCTCGGCCCCGCCTCGAACGCTCCCATCGGCTGGGAATAGGGCGGGTTCGCGCGGTCACCCTCGGCTCATCCGGAACGCAAGGCCTCGGAGCGGAGAACCTGCTGCCAGGCTCCGGCCGAACAACTGGACGACGAACCGACCGGTCGCTGTTGGATCCAGGAGCCGGAACAACGCGGAGCGGGCTTCGAGGTAGGCGCCCATGTCGGTGGACGGGTCCGTCTGGAGTCCCACCAGGAGATCGCCGGCGCCGAGGCCGGTCAGGAACTCCGCCTGGGTCGTGCTGCCGATGTGGTCCAGGCCGGCAGTCGCGACAGCCCGCTCGACAGCCGTCAGGTCGACATGCGCCGTGATGTCCTGGCGGCCGACGTTCCGGAACGGATCGTCGTGGACGCGATGACGCGTGTAGGCGCGCAGGAGGCTTCCGCGCCCTGGCGCGTACAGGGCATCCGCCGGGTGGCCGTAGTCGACGAGGATCATCAGCCCTCGCTCGAGCCCGGCCGCCGCCCCCGCGATCCAGGCGTCGAGCTCGAGGCACACCTCGACCAGCTGGCCCGGCGCGAGCGTGACGCCATTGTCGGCAAGTCGCGCAGCCAGCCCGGGCGTCGATGGCTCACCATCCACCGGTCTGAAGCCCGCCTTCGAACTGGTGGTGACGAAGACTTCGCGGATCTTGCCGTCGGCGGCACCAACGACCCGGTGGACCGGCAGCGCATCCATGACTTCATTCGCCAGGACGGCACCGACGATGGGCCGTCCGTCGTCGCGCTCGAAGACCTCGGCCGCGTCAACCATCGCGAGGCTGGCGAGGACCTGGCGCTCGCGGTCCGGCGCCCGCTCTGCAATCCGGTATCGGATCACGTCACGCAGGCCCGAGGCACTCTGGGCGAGACCGCCCACGATGCCCGCAGCAAAGGCGCCGGTCCCGGCCCCGTACTCTCGAATCGTGAACTCGGGCGGACGTCCGAGGCGTTCCCAGAGCTCCTCGAGCTGCCGCGCCACGGCCCAGCCGAAGATCGGGTGGGACTCCGGGGCGGTCAGGAAGTCTGCCGCCCGCCCGGGGCCTCGGCTGCCGGACGCGTAGTAGCCGTGATCGGGCTGGTACAGGGCGAGTTCCATGAACCGGGAAAAGGTCATCGGGCCGGAGGCCTCGATCTCCGCGCGGATCAGCGCAACGAGGGTCGGGTCATCGCCGGGCTCGGGTAGCGGAGCGAGGTCGCCGGCCCGCCGGAGGCTGACCGTCGGTTCGTCGGTCATGGTTTCAACCTCGGCGGACGAAGAGCGAGGCGAAGCCCGGGCCCCACGAGCGTGTGCCCGCCGAGCAGGATCGGGACCCTGGAGTCCGCCGCGGCCGTGGTCAATGCTCTTAGCCACGGGTCGCGTATCCGATCGGACAGCAGCAGGTCGCTCGCGAACCGATCCTCGGCATCGGGCCATGCCGCCTCCGCTCGCCCGAAGTGATGGGCCATCAGGACGCGGGTGTCGACCACGGCCGCGTCCGCGAGCTCCTCGACGATGGTCCCAAGGGCATTTGGCCCGTCAGCGTCGAGGAGCAGCCCGAGGGCAGATCGCGATGGACGTTGGCCGGGGGGCGCCGTCTTCATCCCTCGTTCCTCGATGAGGACTCGTGTCCGACTCGCGGTGTTCCGCTCGACCCATCGCAGGGTCGTGCTCGATGTGCGGCCGGCGACGAGGACCTCCGCCGCCGGGTCGGCGGCCACTGTGCGGGCTCGCTCGAGGACCGCGTGGACATGACGTCCGGTCTGCTGATCGGCGATGGTTGGGGGCCCGCTGCCGACCGGCGCGGCGAGGACCACGTCGAGCGGCGAATCGAGGTCGACCTGGAGGCGCCACCGGTCGCGAAGTTCACGGACCGCGATGCCGTGGTCGACGGCCCATCGCGGGACGGCGTTGTCGGCGGCCAGGTTCGGAAGGCCCTGGAGGTCGATACCGGCCGGCAGGGCGAGGATGTCCGCGGAGAAGGCGTTGTTTGCCAGCAGGGTCGGAGCGTCGCCGGTAGCGCTGCGGCCGGGTTTCACGCCCCGGCCCGCCACGACCCACGCGGCTGCCTGCGATCCCGCAGCCGCTGCCAGCGATCCCGTGCCCGCCGGCAGGAATCCCGCGGCCGCCGCCACGAACATCGCCCGATCCGTGTGCCGCGCCAGCGGGATGCCGCCCGAGCCCATGACCACGAGCCCCGCTCCATCGTCCGTCCGGGCCAGCCCATGGTCCCGCGCCAGGCCACGAAGGCGCTCGCCGAACGGAGCGTCGTCCCGCCGCGTTTCGATGACCTCGACGGTGGCGCCGAGCGCCGCGAAGCCACGTCCCTGCCGGTCGGCATTGCGCCGCCGGTCCTCGGCGAATGCCCGTTCCAGCGGGCCGGCATTCGATTCAGGCACGGCATGGAGGATGATGGCAACGACCCGGCTCATCGGGGGAGTCTAGCGAGGAGGCGAGCGTGCCCATGCGTCGCGTTCGTGCGTACGTCGGGCTCGGGGCGAACCTGGGCGACGCGTCGGCCACGCTCACCTCGGCGGTCCACGCCCTCAGCGCGCTCCCGAGCGTCCGCCTCCGGGGCGTTTCCCGGTTGTATGCGACGCGGCCAATTGGTGTCGAGGATCAGCCGGACTTCATGAACGCCGTCGCGGCCCTCGATGTTCCGCCTGGTCCGGACCCGGCAACCGGCGCGATCGCCCTGCTGATCGCCCTCAAGGGCATCGAGCGTGCGTTCGGCCGCCGCAAACGGGAACGTTGGGGGCCGCGGGAACTGGACCTTGACCTGCTGATCTTCGGCCGTTCGCGCCTTGCCATCGATCGGCCGCCGGATGGCGTGTCACTGGACCCGAGCAAGGCAGGCCACCTGCTCGTGGTCCCGCACCGGGATACCGCGGGGCGCCTGTTCGTGCTCGCCCCGTTGAGCGACCTCGCGCCGGGCCTCGTCCCGCCCGGGTGGCACCGAACCGTCGAGACGGCGCGTCGGGACCGGGCCAGCGACGAAGGACCTGCCGCGGTGCGCGCCGTCGCGCAGTGGGCCGGCGGAACATGGGTGGGGGCCAGCCCGCCTCGATCCTGAGCGAAGAAGTGCCCTCAGGCCCGCAGGCGCCTCGGCTTGATCGAGGTTTCCTCGACGCTGCTGCCGCTCCGGGTCACCCGGAACGCACGGGATTCGGGCATCACGGCCACGATTTCCGCGAGCTGATCGCCGCTGAACAGCAGACCGACGCCGTCATCGGCCGCGTAGCCGTTGGGCAGGGTCCCGGCACCGACCAACTCGTGGTAGCGGGGCCGGCGGAGCGACTCGCTGTCGTAGTGGGGGCAGAAACTGCCGGGCACGAACCCGAGTCCGTCGTTGAGCGCCCCGAGCGTCGGACCGAACGAATCGGTCGTCCCGTCATCGAACCAGCACACCGCGCCGGCGGACGGCCCAGCCAGGATGACCCCCGACTCCCACGCTCGACGCAACGCAACGTCGACGCCGTGTGTCCGCCAGATGGCGAGCATGTTCGCGGTATTGCCGCCCCCGACATAGATGAGGTCGGCCTCGGTCAGGAGGCCCTCGATATCAGCGATCCGACGATCGAACAGGCCGAGGTGCATGGCCTCCGCTCGGCGAGCAAACCAGCCGTAGAACATGGCAGTAGACGCCGCCTCGTCGCCGCTCGCGGTGCCGAGGAAGCAGACCCGCGGTCGGCTCTGACCCGTGAGGTCCAGCAGATACTGGTGAAGCGGGCCATCGGTTGAAGTGGGCCCGAGCGAGGCGCCACCGAGGGCGACGATGCGCCGCTCCGAGCTCGACATGGGATGCGCCTCCGTGCCCTAGAGCCGGACGCTCGGGGGGCGCTCGCGATCGAACATGTGCACGGTATCCACGAAGCGGACCGTCTTGGTCTGGTAGGCCATGACCAGCGAGTGGGTCCGGGCCCCACCCCCGAAGAAGCGGACGCCCTCGAGGAGATCGCCGCTCGTGACCCCGGTGGCCGCGAACACGAGGTTGTCGCCAGACGCGAGGTCCTCGGTTCGGTAGACGCGGGTCTCGTCCCCGTGGCCCATCTTCCGGCCGCGTTCGCGCTCCTCCTCGTTCCGATACCGGAAGCGCGCCTGGATCTCGCCTCCAAGACAGCGCAGTGCCGCGGCGGTGATGACGCCCTCGGGAGCGCCGCCGAGGCCCATGACCGCGTGGACGCCCGTTCCCGAGACGGCGCAGCTGATGGCGGCCGACAGGTCACCGTCGCCGATGAGCTTGATCCTGGCACCGGTGGCCCGGACCTCGGCAATCAGCGCGTCATGGCGGGGACGCTCGAGGATGATGATCGTGATGTCGCCCGGCTTGCGCCGCAGCGCCTCGGCGATCCGGTGCACGTTCTCCGTCGCCGACACCGTGATGTCCACGTGTCCCGCGGCGAGCGGCCCGACGCACAGCTTCTCGAGGTACGTGTCGGGTGCGTGAACGAGTCCGCCACGCTCCGAGGCGGCAAGGACGGTGATCGCATTGGGAGAACCGGTCGCCACGAGGTTGGTGCCCTCGAGTGGATCGACCGCGATGTCGATCTCCGGGACGTTCCCGCCGGCATCCGCCGCGCCGACGCGCTCCCCGATGTAGAGCATCGGCGCATCGTCCCGCTCGCCCTCGCCGATGACGATGGTGCCGGCCATCTGGATCTCGTCCATCGCCGCTCGCATCGCTTCCGTCGCGAGGCGGTCGGCCTCGTCGCGCTGCCCGCGACCCATCAACCGGGACGATGCGATCGCGGCCGCCTCGGTGACGCGAACCATCTCGAGTGCGAGGAGCTGTTCCATGTGATTCCCCCCTGCGATCCGCCGTGCGGCGTCGGACTAATGACGGAAGTGGCGGCGCCCGGTGAAGACCATGGCCAGATGGTGGCGGTCCGCGACCTCGATCGCCATCTCGTCCCGGATGGACCCACCGGGTTGGATGATGGCGATCACCCCGGCCTGCGCCGCAATCTGGATGCCGTCCGGGAACGGGAAGTAGGCGTCGCTGGCCATAACACTCAGCCTGGCGCGATCACCCGCCCGGCGAAGGGCGATCTCCACCGACACCTGGCGGCTCGCCTGGGCCGCGCCGATCCCCACGCTCGCACCGTTCTTGGCAAGCACGATGGCGTTCGACCGGACGTGCCGAACCGCTCGCCAGGCAAACAGCAGGTCGGTCAGTTCCTCGAGCGTCGGGCGGCGCTTGGTGACCACCTGGAGCTGGCCGCGATCGAGGCCCAGGGTATCGAGGGTTTCGACCAGCAGGCCGCCGCCGATGCGCTTGAAATCGAGATTGGCAATTCCGTAGTCGCGCATCCCGTCGGCCGGATTGGGCGGGACCGCCAGGATCTCGAGGCCGTGCTTCTGGCGCAGGATCCCGAGCGCCGCGCGATCAAAACTCGGGGCGACGACCGCTTCATACGAGTTCTGGGCAATCGCCCGGGCGGTCGCACCGTCGAGCTCCCGGTTCACCCCGACGATCCCGCCGAACGACGCGACAGGGTCGGTCTCCAGGGCCTTCCGGTACGCATCGACCAGCTCGTCGGACGAGGCGATCCCCACCGGATCCGTGTGCTTGGCGATGACGACGGTTGGTCCCGTGTAATCGCTGGCCGTCCGGTAGGCGGCATCGATGTCGAGAAGGTTGTTGAACGATGGGCGTTCTCCATGCAGCTGGGTGCTGTCCGCGAGCGTCCCGGATCGGTGGGTTGTCTCGCGATAGAAGGCCGCCGACTGGTGCGGATTCTCGCCGTGACGAAGGTCTGTGACCTTCTCCAGGACCATCGCGAGCCGCTTCGGAAACGTGGTGCCCGAGACCTGGTTGAGATAGGCCGCGATCTCGGCGTGGTAGGCCGCCACGGTACCGAAGGCCTCGGCCGCCAGCTGGGATCGGAATTCGGGGCTGACGAGGCCACGCTCCCGGAGTTCCGCGATGACCTGCGGGTAATGGTCCGGACTGGACACCGCGGCCACGCCGGCGGCGTTCCGGGCCGCCGCGCCGAGCAACGCCGCGCCGCCCACGTCGATCATCTCGCTCGCACGTTCGAGGCCGACGAGGCTGCGACCGATCTCGGCCCCAAAGGACTTCACGTTCACGACGACGATGTCGATGGCCGAGATGCCCTGGTCGGCCAGCTCGGCAAGCTGCTCGGGCTTGTCCCGACGAGCCAGGATGCCGGCATAGACCGCGGGATGGAAGGTCTTGACCTGTCCGCCGAGCATGGCCGCGACCCCGGTCAGCTCGGCGATCGAGGCGACCTCGACGCCGTCCGCGGCGAGGTGCTCCCGCGTCCCGTCGGTCGCGAACACCTCGACGCCGAGGGATTGCAGGTCCCTGGCGAAGGTGGTGATGCCGTCGCGCGTCGCGACCGAAAGCAGGGCTCGCAAGCGTCCTCCTGTAGCTGCCTTCCGCGGGGCGCGCGTCCGTGCCCGAGTATACCCGCGGGCCGTGGCATACTCCACGCTCGGTGGGCCCGCTGGTACCACGTTGCGGGCGGACAACTGGAGTTCACGTGACACATCTTCCCTGGGAATACCTGTTTCTTCCCTTCCGGCGAGAGAACTTTCCGGACCTGTTCAACGCGATCTGGATCAGCGCGCTGGTCCTGCTCTTGGTCCTGATCGTCCTGTACAACGTCCGAACGCGCGCCCTGCATCGACATCGGGCCTACACGGACATGTGGGAGTGGCTGTTGTGGACCGGCCTCATCACGTTCCTGATGCTGGGCATGGGCGCGGTCTTCGTGTTCGATTTCGCCGTCGTCGTGGTCATCCTCCTGTCAGGGCTCGGAACGATGGTCTGGGTGCGCTTCCGGCGCTACCCGCCGATCTTCGCCGGATACGAGCAGCAGCTGGCCCGGCAGCGCTACCTGAGTCACCAGAAGGCCTCGCGACCCGAGGCCACCATCCGGTCCAGGGGTTCGCGCCGGCGAAGGCGCTGAGCCGGCGTTCCGTCGCTCATGTGCCGCGACGGTCGACGCAGTCCGGGCCCGATCCATGCCGATTGAGATCCGACATTTCGGGGTCGGGTACCGACGCCCCGAGGGCCCGCCCGGCACGCATGGGCTGGCCGGGCAGGTCATCCATTCCGATGGGCGCGGACTGATTTCGGAACTCGCGTTCGTTCGCGGCGGATCCGTGGCTCCGCACTCCAACCCGAATACCACGTGGTTCTGTGTCATCGAGGGTGGTGGCTGGGTCATCGTCGGGGAGGAGCGCCGTCGCGTGGCCGCCGGCGAAGCCGTCCTGTGGCCGGCCAATGTCGCCCATGCGGCCTGGACCGATCAGATCGAGATGCGAGCGATCGTCGTGGAGTTCACCGGAGAGAGTGACCAATCCGTTCTCGAAAGTGCCGGTGCTGCGCGCCGTCTCGAGCACGGCGAACGCTCGACCATCGAGCGCGGCGAGGGCACCCTCGCACCGCGCGAGCATCGCCGGACCGACGAGGACCTGGCCAGCGGCGAGCCGCTGTGATCCGACCCTCCGACCCTCGATCGGGGTCGGATCAGCGTCGTCCGCGAAGTCGCGGAGCCCTCAGCCCGGATCGATGATCGCGCCGAGTTGACCGAGGATTCGGGCGGTCGCCCCCCACACACGGAGCCCGTTGGTAGGGTAGGCGCCGAAGCGAAGGCTGAATCCACGGATCTCCGTCTCGACGATTTCGATCGGGGCTGACGGCAGGAAGGCGGCGAGCGGGGCCCGAACGATGGCCTCGACCTCGGCTGGTGCCGGCGCCAACTCGGGACGCAGCCCGGCGATCGCCAGCACCGGCGTCACCCGATATTCCGATACCGGGATCCAGAACGTCTCGAGTTCGCCGATCACCCGCACCGCGGCAGCCCCGGCATCGAGCGCAACCTCTTCCCCGGCCTCGCGAAGGGCGGCAGCCGCGGCGTCGGCATCGCCGGGCTCGAAACGGCCGCCGGGCAGGGCCACGTCGCCGGAGTGGTGCCCGCCCCGATCCACCCTCCGGATGAGGATCACCTCCGCTTCCGAATCAGGTTCATCCGAGGACGGCGCAATCAGCACGAGGACCGCCGCGCGCCGCGCTGTGTCCGGCCCGAACAGAATGGCCGGCGTTCGTCGCTCGCCGGTATCGAGCCGCTCGGGCATCAGGGCGATCGGCGGATCCGGCAGGACCGCCGGCAGCGACTCGAGGCGGGCAACAGCCTCGAGGTACCTCAGTTGACGAGGCCCTCGCCGTCCCGCTTGCGCGGTGTCGTCTCGGGGAGGTCGAGGACGGAAGTCCTGCCGCGACGCCGGGGAGGTCCGCCCTCCTGGTCGCCGGTCTCGGTGCCGGCCCCCCGGGCATCGCGACGGGTCGATGCATCGGTCACCACGGTCTCGCCGTCAGTCGAGAAGATCAGCGTGGAGCCGACTGGATCCGCGTCGGCCAGGACGCGATCGCCCGGCCGGAATCGGCCATCGATCAGGGCCCGCGCGAACGGGTTCTCGACCAGCCGCTGGATCGTCCGCTTGAGCGGTCGCGCCCCATAGACGGGATCGTGTCCTTCACGAGCGATCAGGGCCCGAGCGGCCGGAGTGAGCTCGACCGTCAGATCCTGGCCGGCAACGCGCCGCTGCAGATCGGCCAGGAGCAGGTCCACGATCGCGCTGAGGTTCGCATCGGTCAGGGCATGGAAGACGATGACCTCGTCCACCCGGTTGAGGAACTCGGGCCGGAAATGATCCCGGAGCGAATCAGTCACTTCGCGCTTCATCGCTTCGTAGGCATCGGGATCCTCGGCCCGTCCAGCGTATCCCGTGATCACCTGGCTGCCGATGTTGCTGGTCATGATCACGACCGTATTGCGGAAGTCGACCGTGCGTCCCTGTCCGTCGGTCAGTCGGCCCTCGTCGAGGACCTGGAGCAGGATGTTGAAGATATCCGGATGGGCCTTCTCGATCTCGTCCAGCAGCAGGACCTGGTACGGCCGGCGCCGAACGGCCTCGGTCAGCTGGCCACCCTCCTCGTAGCCGACATAGCCCGGCGGAGCACCGACCAGGCGCGAGACCGTGAATTTCTCCATGTACTCGCTCATGTCGATCCGGACCATGGCGCTGTCGTCATCGAACAGGAAGGACGCCAGGGCACGGGCCAGTTCGGTCTTGCCCACGCCCGTCGGCCCGAGGAACAGGAACGATCCGATCGGGCGGCGCTCGTCCTTGAGCCCAGCCCGCGCCCGTCGGACGGCATCGGACACGGCCTCGATCGCCTCGTCCTGGCCCACGACCTGCGCGTGAAGGCGCTCCTCCATATGGATGAGCTTGGCCGTTTCGCCCTCCATCAGCTTCGAGACCGGGATCCCCGTCCAGGCCCCGACGATCTCCGCGATGTCGTCGGCGGTCACCTCTTCCTTGAGCAGCGCGCCGGGGCCCTGGAGGGCCGCGATCGCGGCCTCCTGGCCGGTGAGGCGCTCGGTCAGTTCGCGCTGGGTCCCGTACTTGAGCTGCGCGGCGCGCTCGTAGTCGGCCTCGCGCTCGGCCTGCTCGATCCGGACCTGGAGCTGCTCCAGCTCTGCCTTGGTCGCCCGGATCGCCGCGATCGCCGACTTCTCGGCCTCCCAGCGCTGCTTCATTCCGCCGGCTTCCTCGGCGATCTCGCCGAGCTCCACCTCGAGGGCAGCCAGCCGCGACTTCGAGGCGTCGTCGGTCTCCTTCCGCAGCGCCTCGCGCTCGATCTCGAGCTGGATCCGGCGACGTTCGAGTTCATCCAGCTCGATCGGCATCGAATCGATCTCCATCCGCAGGCGCGACGCCGACTCGTCGACCAGATCGATCGCCTTGTCGGGCAGGAATCGCTCGGTGATGTAGCGGTTGGACAGGGTTGCCGCCGCCACGAGGGCCGAATCGGTGATTCGCACCCCGTGGTGGAC
>JANMPD010000292.1:0-4148 GCA_031369685.1 Chloroflexota bacterium
CGTTGAGGTCGCGCGCTGCATACTCGTTACCAGGCCTGCCCGCCTGGGTCATCGATTGAGGGCTGATGCCATGAAGTGGGTCACTCGTGAACACCCGAAGACGGACCGGATCGCCTGCCCGTGGCTGATCCGGAAGTTCATCGACCCAGACGCGGAGATCGTGTACGTGCCACGGGACGAGGTACTCGCCTATGCAGCGAGCACTGGAGCCTCGAGCTTCGACGCACCCGGAGCTCGGTATACCCACCGCGACGGCCTGTGTTCATTCGAGGTCCTGATCGAGGACAACGGGCTCGGTAGCGACCCCGCTCTCGCCCTGATGGCCCGGGTCGTCCACGGCGCCGATGTCTCCGAGGATGCGGACGCGACCGCGCAGTCGGCGGGCCTTCAGGCCATCGCCGATGGCTTCGCCCTTCTCGAGGTTGACGATCTTCGTCAACTGGAGCTCGAACTCCCGGTCTACGACGCCCTCTACGCGTGGGCACGTCGCGAGGTCGCGGGCGGAACCTGACCCGGACGATGCCCCGGCCGGCGAACGGGGGCCGGCCTGCCATCGTCGACCCGACATCGTATGCTCGCACTGTCGGCGACACCCGCTGGCAGTGTCACCTGAGGCCGCCATCCCGTGATCTGCTCGACCTGCAGCACCGAGAACCGCCCCGGCGCCAAGTTCTGCATGGAATGCGGAGCTGGGCTCGCTGGCTGCCCGTCGTGCGGCACGATCAATCAGCCTGGCGCCAAGTTCTGCAGTGAATGCGCGACTCGGCTGGATGGTCGCCGACCCGCCGCATCGAGTGTCGCCCCGGGACCCGCACAACACGGCGGCGATGCCCGTCCCGATCAGGCCACGGCCGAGCGGCGGGTCGTCTCGGTCCTGTTCGCGGACCTCGTCGGGTTCACGCCGTTTGCGGAGGAGAAGGATGCCGAAGATGTCCGCGAGGTCCTGACCCGCTATTTCGACATCGCCCGCGACGTCATCGGTCGGTACGGCGGTACCGTCGAGAAGTTCATCGGCGATGCCGTCATGGCGGTCTGGGGTGCCCCGATCGCCCGCGAGGATGATGCGGAGCGAGCGGTGCGCGCGGCCCTCGAGCTCGTCGACGCCGTCCGCGCGCTCGGGCCGGGGATCCAGGCTCGTGCCGGGGTCCTCACGGGCGAGGCCGCCGTGACCCTCGGCGCGACCAACCAGGGCATGGTGGCCGGCGACATGGTCAATACCGCCGCTCGTCTCCAGGCGGCCGCGGCGCCGGGCATGGTCCTCGTTGGCGAGGCCACGCAGCGAGCTGCGGGTGGCGTGGCGTTTGAACCGGCCGGGGAGCAGGTGCTCAAGGGCAAGGCTGCGCCGGTTCCGGCCTGGCGAGCCGTTCGCGTCGTCGGGGAGCGCGGGGGCCGGGGTCGGAGCGAGGCCCTCGAAGCGCCGTTCGTCGGTCGCGACGAGGAACTCCGGCAGATCAAGGACCACTTCCACGCCACGGCGCGCGAAGGTCGGGCGCGCCTGGTGAGCGTCGTCGGGCCCGGTGGCATCGGCAAAACGCGGTTGTCGTGGGAGCTCGAGAAGTACATCGACGGGTTGGTCGGCGGTGTCTGGTGGCATGCCGGCCGCAGCCCGGCGTATGGGGACGGCATCACGTTCTGGGCCCTTGGCGAGATGGTCCGCGGCCGGGCCGGGCTGGTCGAAACCGACGACGAGGCCACCACGCGCGAGCGGATCGGCACGACCGTCCGAACCCATGTGACCGACGTGACCGAGGCCCAATGGATCGAGTCGGCGCTCCTCGCGCTGCTCGGCTTCGAATCGGGGATCCCGGCGGCCCAGCTATTCGCCGCGTGGCGAACCTTCTTCGAGCGGCTCGCTTCGAGCTCGCCGGTCGTGATGGTATTCGAGGACCTGCATCACGCCGACAACGGGCTGCTCGACTTCGTCGATCACCTGATGGAGTGGAGTCGCGGCGTTCCGATCACGGTAATCACGCTTGCCCGCCCCGAGTTGCTTGACAAGCGACCGGACTGGGGCGCCGGCAAGCGATCGTTTGCCTCGATTTATCTCGAGCCCCTGCCGCCGGAGGAGATGGAGCGACTGTTGTCCGGCCTTGTTCCCGGCCTGCCGCGCAAGGCGATCGACGCGATCGTCGGTCGAGCGGACGGCATCCCGCTCTACGCGGTCGAGACGGTCCGTATGCTCCTGGCGCAGGAACGCCTGGTCCTCGTCGATGGGCAGTACCGGCCGGTGGGTGATCTTGATGACGTCGCCGTGCCCGAGACCCTCACGGCGCTGATCGCGGCGCGCCTGGACGGCCTCGGGTCCGAGGATCGGGCCATCGTCGAGGACGCGGCGGTGCTCGGCCAGAGCTTCACGACTGCCGGCCTCGGAGCCGTATCCGGGATCGCGGCCGATGAACTCGAGCGCCGGCTCGGAGGGCTCGTGCGGCGCGAGCTCCTCGTCCACGATCTGGATCCACGCTCGCCGGAGCGCGGGCAATATGCCTTCGTGCAGGCGCTGATCCGTGAGGTCGCGTACAACACGCTCGCCAGGAAGGATCGCAAGGTCCGCCACCTGGCCGCAGCCCGGTTCTTCGAGAGCCTCGGATCGGACGAGCTTGCCGGCGGACTCGCCGGGCACTATCTCGCCGCGCAACGCCTCGCCGGCGACGACGCCGAAGCCGCGGCGCTCGCGGCCCAGGCCCGGCTTGCGCTCCGTGCTGCTGCGGATCGGGCAGCGTCGCTCGGCTCGCACGACCAGGCGGTCAGGTTCCTCGAGCAGGCGCTGGACGTGACGACCGACCCGGTGGAACGCGCGGACCTCCACGAGCGAGCGCTTGGATCGGCCGCCGCCGGGATCAAGCCGGATGTGGCTCTTCGGCACGCTGAGGGCGCGCTGGCCGAGCGCCGCAAGCTCGGTGATCGCGAGGCGACGGCCAGGGCCGTCGCCAGCCACGCGACGGTCATCAACTCGCTTTTCGGCGATCCCACCCGGGCAAGCAACCTGCTCGATGATGCCTGGGCCGAATTCTCCGACCTCGAAGCGACGCCGGCCGGCGTTGACTTGATGGTGGCCCTCGTCCGGGCAAATCGCGGACAGAACAACAACGCGCCGGCCCTCGCGTGGCTCGAGCGATATCTCCCGATCTCCGAAGGTCTTGGCCTTCTGGAGCCGACGGCTCGCGGGATCATGGGTCGCGGCGTCCTGCTTCTCAACTTCAACCGACCACGTGAGGGTCTGGTCCTGCTCCGCGGCGCTCACCAGTTCGCCCTTGCCAACGACCTGAATGACGTCGAATCGAATGCCCGTGTCCTGATCACGTTCTATGAGCAGTGGGGCGAGCCGGCTGCAGGGCTCGCCCTGGGCCGGGAGGGAATCGACATCGGCCGGCGCATCGGCTCGCGAATCTATGAAGCCGGCATGGTCGGAAACAGCGTCATCAGCGCATTCCGGGTCGGGGAGTGGGATTGGGCCGCCAATCTTCTCGACGAGTGGCTGGGGATGGAGATCACATCGAGCGTCTGGGCCGAGTTCTTCGTCGACCGGGCGGTCCTCAGGTCCCTGCGGGGTGAGCCAGCATCGGACGATATTGCGGAAGTGGCTCGCCTTCGTGCCACGATCACGGATCCCCAGTACGAGTCGTACCACCTGCACGCACGAGCCTGGGCCGCGTTCTCTGCCGGCGACCTGGGGGTCACGCGCGAGCTCACGGAACAGGCCGCGGCCATCACGGACTACTTCGCGCCGCTGGCGCTCCCACTCGGTGTCCGGGCCGCGCTGTGGTCCGGCGACTTCAAGGGGGCCGATGCGGCCGTGGGTCGATTCCTTGAGGCGGGATTCTGGGGTCCTGCGCTCGAACTGGATCGCCAGGCGGCCCGGGCGGGCGTTGCGGCGCTCAACGGCAACGGGCCCGAGGCGCTGGCTGGGTTCCGCGAGGCACTCAAGGGCTACCGCGGACTCGGTCTGGTCTTCGATGAGGCAGCCGCGGCGGTGGACATGGCGACGCTCCTCAACTCGCCGGAGCGCGACGCCCCCGATGTCGTTGCGACGATCGATTCCGCACGCGAAACGCTGACGCGGCTGGGTGCCCGTCCATTCCTCGAGCAGCTCGACAGGGTTGCGGCCGGGACCGGGAACTCCGCGGCACCCGGTGCCCGGCGCGCGACGA
>JANMPD010000298.1:0-3341 GCA_031369685.1 Chloroflexota bacterium
GATTTCCGCCTGCCGCGACGTCCGCCGCGAGATCTATGTCCAGGTCGATCGCTACATCAGATCCGAGGCCCACGACGCCGCAAACCTCACGGATCTGATCGATCATTGTGGACTCGCGCTGTTGTAGAAACCGTTCGTATACGACCCGGAGCTCGTCGCTCGTGAGTGCCTCTGTCGCGTCGGACATTTCGGCCAGGGCCGAATCGCCGATGAAGTGCGGGGTTAGGAGAGCGGAGGAGGGGCCGTTCGGAAACACTTCGGCCTCCGTGACGTACTTCGCGGGGGCGAAATCGGTGATTCTGCCGTTCGTCTCATCTGAGATTAGCGTCCGGTTCGCCACGGTGTTCAACTCAACGGTCTTCGTGATGCCGTGCCGCTTGAGATAGGCCTGCGGAAAGATGTGGTGGTCCTGCAGATCCTGAAGGAGGATGTCCTCGGCGCGCCGCCAATCCTGCGCATGGCGAAGCGCGAGAAGGCAGAACACGCCGCTGTACACACCGCTCGCATAGCTTGCGGACCCCCGAATTCGGAAGCCAGGCGACCCCAGCAGGGCCTGAGCCTCGGCGAAGACGTCCGGGTCCGGCCCGCCATCGAGCCAGTGACGTGTCAGTTCTTGATAGTCCTTCCGGGACTTGCTCTCGACTGCGCTCGAGTACCGCTCAAGAAAGACGTTGCACCAATACCAACGCCTGAGGTCAGCTCGGGCACCGTCCCCGAGTTTCAAGTCATCGACGCGAGCCCGTAGGGCGGCAAGGATCGGAACGAGCCCGAAGCCAGGTAGCCACTTTTCAGCAAAGACGCCGAAGCCATCGGTGCCAACGTTGGTGAGCAGCTCAAGGGCTCGCTCGACTGCCCGAGCCGCCCGCCGCCAGTCCTTCTGGAAGTCCTGCGGCGAGAGGTCGATCAAGATCCTTGGCTTCGGATCCAAGCCACGGAGGAGCGCGAGCGTGCGCAGGACGAGTACACCGAATGCGTTCTTGTCGGCCTTTCCCTGGGACCACGCCCGAAGTCGAGCGTTATCGGCTATAGCTTGGCCCCACAAATCATGAAGCTTGATGCCCGAGCGATAGAGTCGCGCCGTCAGCAAGTCGTAGACGGACAGGGCGACACCCGTCGAATTGAGCTTCTCGAAGATCGCGCAGACCCGGCCAATGGCCTCGCTATCGGATTCCTCGACGCGCGGGAGTTCGACCAGAGGCACCTCAAACGATTGGAATCTGGAAGCCAACTTCGTCCACGGGTCCCGCAATGTCGTGCGGTACTGGGCCTCTTCGCTTGGGCGCGTTGCGCGGATCCAGTCTTCATATCCATCGCGCCATTTGTAGAACGCTTCGTGCGATATCAGACTTGTGCAGGGCAACATCCGTTGCTCGTACTGAATCTCGGCGGTGAGCAGTCCGCCCAGTTCGCGACGAGCACGATCGAAGACGATGTCGTCGCTTTCCGGATCCTCAAGGACCAAATCAAGGTCCAGGAAGAACCACCGACGTTGGCTCGAGTCCTTCAACGAGAGGTCTGGGGCGGTTAGGGCGTAGATCAGCGACGAAATCCGCTGCTGGCCGTCGAGGATGAGGAGCTCAGGTCTTGGGTCAAGCGTCTTTGGCTTCGAGCCCCTCAGGTAGGCCGGCGCGAACGGCGGCAAGTTTGGGTCGCAGCGAAGAAGCAGCAACGAACCGATGAAATAGCCACGGACGTTGGACCGCACCAGGTCCGCGACGGCCTCTCGATTCCAGACAAAGTCCCGTTGGAAGTTGGGCAGGCAGATAGTGCCTTCGTATGCCTGCTCCACGAGACCAACGACCTTGCGCTTGTCTGGAATTATCTCCACGCGTTCGTCTCCCCTTGGGATGAATCCGCCCTCCGCATGTTCACATGATTACTCGTTTGAGGATCCGACCAGACGTTCGAGCTCCTCACCGAACCCGTCAACGCTCCAAAGCCGGATCCGATTACCGAGAGAGGTCTGGAGCCGGGCGGGCAACCGGGCATCCGCATAGCTGATGCCCTCAGGACCGGTTTGCAGCGCAATCGGGAGGATGTGCCCGTAGTCACCGAAGACTTGGCCTCCGTCGAACTCGTATGCACCGACAACGCGAACGAGCGAAAAGTGTCTGTGTTCCGGCATGTGCGGAACAAGCACGACGTCACCGATCCGTACGCCGTCGGGCTGGGTTGTCAGCATCCGCCGATTAGCCCAAGCCTGCCGCTGCCAATCCGAGAGCGGCTGCGCGCCGGAGATTCGCTCAGCAATGACCTGTAGGTCCATGTCTGGATCCCAGCCCCAACCCTGGCGCAGGCGGCCGGCCTGGATCTCACCCCATAGTTCAGCCCTTCGATTGGGGTCCGTTCGGAGCGCCCAATAGCGGGGCGGGCGGACGCTGGGCGAGTCGGCCGGCGATGACGGGATCCACGTGTACGTCCCGGGGCCCGTCTGGTCAAATGTTTGCGAGTTTCGTCGCAGCACCTTGAGGACCGTGGCCATGCGATCCACGCCTGACACTCGACCCTGCCGTTCGGCGGAATGTGCGATCTCGTAGTAGTGGATCCCTTTGCGGTCCGGGTCTGTGGTCCGTAACCAGTCGTAGACAATGCGACGAATGTCGTCTCCTGACAGGCTCGGGCTCCCGGCCCCATCGCCCTGACTCGAGTCTTCAAGGAGCTTCCGGAGGTTCGCGACAAATGACGGGATGTCCTCGCGCTCGAGGATCCCGTAACCGTCGGGCCCAAGGGCGTCGCGTGCGGCCGACTCTTCGATCTCTGGAAAGAACTCCGCGATCGCCGGCGCCCATCGATAGATTGACAAGCGCCCGCCGTTTCCGGCCTGTGGCCAGATCGTGAACAGCATCCGCGTCCGATTCGCGCGCGGGGCGAGCATCACAGAGCTCGATCGAGGGCGAGGCTGCACGCCAAGCTCGATTCCGGCCGCGATGATCGCTCGGACCTGAGGGCCCAGGTTGGCCCGATCCGCGAGCGCCAAGACCGACGCGAAGCGATCGTCCGCCGGCAGAATCCGGGCTTCGTCAGGCGTCAGATCGTCGGGCTCGGGTTCGTCACCGAGACCAAGCTGCTCCCAGAGGTTTGCTTCTGGCGCCACGTCGTACAGGTCCGGATCGATCGAGGCGGATGGGGCGTACATCGCGATGTCCGGAAATCGCTCGAGCACGGTCTCGTAGATCCGGAGCCCACGGGCTACTGCGTATCGCCGGAACGCGGGCATGGCCCCCTCGACATCGTCCGCAGCGATCAGCCGCTCGGCTTCGAGGAGGTCGGTGCGCTCCTGGTCCGTGATGGCGATAGCGCCGGTCATCGGCCATGCGGAGGGCAGCCGGTGAGCGGGATCC
>JANMPD010000303.1:0-3464 GCA_031369685.1 Chloroflexota bacterium
AGTCCAGGCCACCGGGATGCTCGTCTTCTCGGCGAACGCGACCAGGTCCGCCTCGGCCCCGGCGTGGAGGATCCCGTGACCCGCCAGGATCACCGGCCGTCGGGCCTGGGCGATCTCGGCCGCGGCCGTCTTGAGCTGCCGGTAGTTGCCGATCATGTTCGGACGGAATCCGGGCAGGCCGGCCACGACCTCGTCATCCGACGGGTGGTCGACGGCCGTCTCCTGCTGGAGTGCGTCCTTGGTGATGTCAACGTGGACGGGGCCGGGCCGGCCGGTTCGGGCGATGTGGAACGCTTCGGCGAGGACACGTGGCAGTTCGTCCGCGTTTCGGACCAGGTAGTTGTGCTTGGTCATCGGCAGGGTGATGCCGTTGATGTCGATCTCCTGGAACGCGTCCTTGCCGATCAACGCGGAGGGCACGTTGCCGGTGATTGCGACCATGGGGATTGAATCAAGCTGGGCAGTGGCGATTCCGGTGACCAGGTTGGTGGCACCCGGACCGGACGTGCCCATGCAGACACCGACCTTGCCGGTCGTCCTGGCATAGCCATCGGCGGCGTGTGCGCCACCCTGTTCGTGGCGGACCAGGATGTGACGGAGTTCGGGATGGTCGCCGAGGACGTCGTAGAGGGGCAGGATGACGCCGCCCGGGTAGCTGAAGAAGACGTCGACGCCCTGGCGCAGGATGGCCTCACAGACGACGTCGGCGCCGATCCGAGGCCGGGGAGCACGTTCTGCCGCGGTGGCGTCGATCGGGACCGATACGGTCGACGCACCCTCGCGGAGCATTTCACGCTGCGCCTTTTCCACGGCGACTGCGCGTTCGCTGCCGGCACCCGGGACATGGGTCCGTCGCGTCCGCGGCGTCGTGGTTGTGGCCGTGGGAGGGACCGCGGAAGCATCGCCCGAATTCGCCTCGTCCGACGCCTCGGTCCCGCCCGGCCGCGGTGCTTTCGCCGCGCCTCCCCTGGTGATCGTCATGATTCGTGGCCCTCCGTGGCCCGGTCCGCCTCGCCGGCTCCTGCTGCCGCCGCATGGTCCCGGAGAAATGACAAGACCCTCGCCAACCGGCGAGGGCCCCTTTGGTCTTCGGTGGTCTGTCGCGCTACGAGCGCCCGTCCCTCCGCGTTCCTCGGTTCTCCCGCCGCCCGACGGTAATGAGGCCAAGAAGACTCTCAATGCCGCCCTGGAGCGTGCGAATAAGGGAGAGAAGGGTTACCTCGAACGAACCGTCCTCGATCGGCACGTGGACACGACGACCATCGCTCGTCACGACGACGGCAACTCGGCGGCGATCCAGTCCATTCGAGATTGGCACGGTCCGCGCAGTCTACGAGTGAATGAGCCGAAGCGCAATGGCCGCGGAATCGAAACGACCGCCGGGAACCCGGCGGTCGATTCGGCTGCCTCGCAGTCGGCCAGTGCTACTTCCAGCGCTGTCCGGCTTCGAGAACAAGAGCAGAGCTCGCGATGGTCATGAGCGCGATGAGGATTCGAAGCTGCGCAGCCTTGAAGGTTGTCTTCATGGCTACGACCACCGCATCCCTGCGCCGATTGTCAGAGCCATCGCGCTGAGCAGCGCAATGACCCACATGAAGCGCGCCAGGTTCGCCTTCATCTGGTACTCCTTCCCGCAGTGCGGGCTGGTTTGCTCTCGGACCGGCAGCTGGGCGGCCTCCCGAGGGAGGTCCCTGGCTTTGCGTCTCCGCCTCGCGACGGGTTTGCCCTGGACGATCTTTCGAGCTGGGAGACGACCTTCGTCTCGTGGGGAGAACGTACGATCAGCGAGACGATCGGCCTATAGCCAATCAGTACCAGTGCCGTGCCGCGCGGGTGTCAGGAGGCAACGAGAAACGGCTGGGCCGATCGGGCCCGGCGCATGGCCACGGCGATCACCAGGACGACCCCAATCCCGATCAGGACATCGCCGATACTGAAGATGTTCGCCCAGGGAAGCCACGAAGGCAGGGCGAAGATGTCGGTCAACGGTGCGAGGGCAGGTTGGGGCACGACTGAGCTGTTGGAGTAGCCGGTCTTCTCGACCTTCCCGAGCGCCTCCATCGCCGAGATCGACGCCGGCATGTAGCCGCCGTTGGCGATGATCGCGGCGAGATTGCTGGCAGCCCCGAGGGCCACCACCAGCATCCCGGGGATCGCGCGATTGGCCAGGACCGCCGCCAGAACGAGGCCGGTCGAGGCAACGTAGATCGGCGCACCCAGGGCACCGACTCGTTCCGTCACGGCGTCGCTGAACAGGATTACCTGGACCATCAGGCCCGACAGGAACACCCACGACCAACGGAACCGGAGATTGGACAGGCCGCTTGGCCGGCCCCCAAAAAGGAGGCCAACCGCAAGACCAATGACCAGTGCGTACAGGATGAACATGGCGACTCCTTCAGCCGGCCGGTCAGGCCGACGCTTGCTCAATCTCGATAGGTCGACGAGCCACGCCAGCCAGGCCAGCCGCACGTTGCCGTCCCGCGGTCCGCACGGAGCCGGTGCGTACGGCCGGAGCAAATTCCTCGAGATATGCACGGGCGGCGTCGGCGTCGAGCGGTCGGGCGAACAGGTACCCCTGCCCGAGTTCACAGCCAAGCCCGCGGAGATGGGCGAGCTGGGCATGTTCCTCAATACCCTCGGCGATGATCGTCATGCCGAGGGCACGGCCGAGCGCGACGATGGCAGCCGCAAGCGGCCACTCATCCGGATTGTCCGTTTCACCGATGAACTCCTTCGCAACCTTCAGGATGTCGACCCGGAATCGACGGAGGTAGCCCAGTGACGAGTAGCCGGTACCGAAGTCGTCGATCGCGATCCTCACCCCAAGGGCACGGATCTCCTCGAGTCGGGCGATGGTTGCCGACGTGTCATGGAAGATGACGGTTTCGGTCATTTCGAGCACGAGCTGATCTGGCAGCAGCCCGGACTCCTCCAGCACGCTGGTCAGCGTTTCGACGAAGTCGGGTTCCTGGAGCTGCTGCGATGCAAGATTCACGGTGATGGTGATCGACCGTCCGAGGGAACTTGGCGACGACCACGCTGCGGCCTGTCGGCACGCCTCTTCAAGGACCCACGTGCCGAGCGCGACAATGGTGCCGGTCTCCTCGGCCAGGGGGATGAAGTCGTCGGGCCCCAGCAGGCCGCGCGTCGGGTGACGCCAGCGCACGAGCGCCTCGACCCCGATGGCGGTCGAGGTCCGGAGGTCGAGGATCGGCTGGTACTGGAGCACCAGTTCGCCACGACCGAGGCTCTTGGACAGTTCGCGACTCAACTCGTGCCGAGCCACGATCGCGGCGTGCATTGTCGGCTCGAAGATCGCAACCCGGTTCTTGCCAGACGTCTTGGCCGTGTACATCGCCACATCGGCATTGCGCAGCAGCTCGTCGGCGCGTTCGGTTCCCAGCCTGGCGGCGGCAATGCCGATGCTCCCGCCGACCTGGACTTCCGAGGTTCCGAGCAGA
>JANMPD010000337.1:0-2718 GCA_031369685.1 Chloroflexota bacterium
TGAGCGCGCCATCGCCCAGGCATCGCCCCCTCCCCCGTGAACTGCCTCGACCAACGCAGCGGCCGCAACGAGTGGGAGGTGACTGACCGCGGCTGTCGCAGCATCATGATCCGCGGCCGACATTTCGATCGGTCGTGCCCCACAGCGAGCGACCAACCATCGAACGCGATCGGATGCTCCGGGCGGCGTGCCTTCGGGGATCACGATCACCCATGGTCGATCGACGAACAGCCCCGGGACAGCCGCTCCGTACCCATGCGTCTCGCGACCCGCCATCGGGTGTCCGCCGACGAACGGAAGGCCCGATCGGGCTGCGGCCTCGGTGATCGCGCGCTTCGTGCTCGTCACGTCGGTGACGACGGCACCGGCCGTGAGGTGCGCTGCCAGGTCAGTTCCAAGTCGCTCCACCAGCACGATCGCGTCCAACGCCGGGGCGGCAATCACGACGAGATCGGCACCATCGACCGCCTCGGGCAGGGACCGCGCAGCCTCGTCGATGACGCCGTCCGCGGCCGCCTGCGCAGGGCCGTGCCCGCCGGGAGTCCACGCGGTGAGGTACGGACGGGAACTCGGTCCGGGACCGTGCCCGCCCGAGGTCTCCGCACCCAGTGCCCTGGCGATGGATCCGCCGATCAGCCCGAACCCGAGGAAGGCGATCCTCGCGGGCGGGCGCCCATTCACTCGAGCCAGCCGCTCGATCGCTTGTTGGGTCCACTGTCCGCGCCACGTCGCCGATCCTCCCGGCGGTCCTTGGCGCGGCGCTCCTCGGAGGATTCCGGCGGACCGGGCTCGTCGGATGGATTGTCGCGTCGATTCACCTGGCGTCGGTCGGTTGCGCGGCGATCGTTCTGGAGTGGCGCCCCGCACCGCGGGCAACGTCGCTCATCGGCGAACAGCTGCTCGATCGGCGCGGTCGCATAGACCTCACGCCCGCATGTACGACAGATGATTCGAGGCATGTTCGCTCCCCTAGCGACGGTCAGGCCGAGATGCTACGTGGTCGGAAGGGCGGACGTGCGACGCCGGTTGCATCATCCGAGCGGCACGCTGTGGAGCCGCTCATATCGCGCCGACCCGTGGCCCAGGTGGCTTCGATACAGGACGACCTCATCGGCCGCGAAGCCCAGATCGAGCTCGGCGCAGTTCGCCACCAGGAGGTTGCCGGCTGCCGCACCCGCGTGCACGCCGTCCGTACGAGCGATCGTGAGATGTGGTCGAAACGGACGATCCTCGATCGCCCAGCCGGCCTCGACGAGTGCCCCGGTCAACGTTGACGAAAGGTCGCCGAGCGCCTCGGCGCCGGAGCGGATCCCGAGCCACAGGGCACGAGGTCGCGTTGGTTCCGGGAAGGCTCCGGCCCCACCGACCCGAAGCTCAAGCGGCGCCGCAACCACCCCGGACAGGCGATCGACGGCGGCCGCGACGGCATCGATCTGGCCTTTGGGCGTCGGGCCGAGAAACCGCAACGTGACGTGGAGCCCCTCCATCTGGACCCAGCGCACCTTGCTGCCGTCCGGGCCAAGGGCTGCCTTGACCTCGTCCACCAGGTCGCTGATGCGGGCAGTGACGTCACTGGGGATGGGGATCGCCACGAACAGCCGCGGGACGTCACGGGGGGCGAAGGGCGGACGGCCATTCGGACGGTTCGGTGTCATCGACATGGATGGTCCGGCCCCATCATCGATCGGCCGACGCTCGCTCGTTCCGCCAGACCGCTCGATCGATCTCGAGGATCTCGAGGGCCCGCGCGCGATCCCGCCAGCCGAGAACCTCGACCGTCTTGTCCTCGAGCAGCTTGTAGGTGTCGAAGAAGTGCTCGATCTCCACGAGGCGATGCGGCCGGATCTGGTCCAGGTCCTTGATATGCGCCTGATGGGCATCGCCATCGGCCACGCATAGCACCTTGTAGTCGGCGCCCTTCTCGTCACGCATCTCGAGCACGCCAACCGGTCGCGCCCAGACATGGCAGCCCGTAAACGTCGGCTCGTCGATGATCAGGAGCGCATCGGTGTGATCGCCGTCATCGGCCCGCGTGCCTTCAATGAACCCGTAGTCGAAGTTGTAGTAGACCGCCGACGAAAGCACGCGATCCAGCCGGAAGACGCCGGCAACCTCGTCAAACTCGTACTTGTTGCGGCTCCCGCGCGGGATCTCGACCACGACCTCGATGATCCCGGGGAACTCGGCATCGGTGTGCATCATCCGACGATACCCTGCGGCGCACCGATCCGCCGTCCAACCACGTCGGACCGCACTCGAACGCGAGCGAGCGCACTCGAACGTGCGCGAGCGAGGAGCGCAGGCGATAACGCCCGGCCGGCCCGCATGGGCGCATGAATCTCGCCGCTGGCTCAGGCGCGGCCCGCCGAAGGCGGAGCCGAGCACCGCAGCGAGTGCACTCGAACGCGCGCGAGCGAGGAGCGCAGGCGACAACGCCGCCCGGTGCCGGCCCAGCCGACGGCCTAATCGTTGTAGAGGCGTTCCTCGATCAGTTTTTCCTGCACCGTTCGCCCGTTGGGATCGAAACAGGAGTACTCGAAGTGCTTCTCGAACTCCAGGTCCACGTTGTCCTGGCCGCCGCGGTTCTTCTCGACCGAGACGATCACCCAGTCGCGGAAGCGCTGCGCCTGGTACGGGTTGAACTCGATGTTCACCTTGGCAACGATGTGGTACTTGTCGTTGAGGATGAGGATGATGTCGGCTTCGTAGTTGATCGCC
>JANMPD010000008.1:0-51121 GCA_031369685.1 Chloroflexota bacterium
GTATGGCCACCGGCGAGCGTGCCGCCGGCTTCCCGAACCTTGGCCGACGCGCCCTCGAAGATCGCCGCCAGCGTGTCCCGCGGCAGGTCCTCCGGGAAGGCGGCAATCGACAGCGCGAACAGCACCCGCCCGCCCATCGCAAAGACATCGGACAGGGCATTGGCTGCGGCGATCTCGCCGTACAGGCGCGGATCGTCCACGAGCGGAGGGAAGAAATCGAGCGTCCCGATGATCGCGAGATCCGGCGAGACGAGATACGCGGCGGCGTCATCGGGAGGGTTCAGGCCCGCGATCAGTTCGGGCGGTGCCGTCTGCGCGCCGAGCCCGGAAAGTGCATCGGCCAGCAGATCAGCCCCGAGCTTCGCGGCACACCCGCCGCAATCGGTCATGTCGGTGAGGCGGATCGCGCGCGGGGGTTTTGGAGTTCGGGCGTCAGCGGTCATACCCGGATGATAGGCGAGGATCCCGTGCCGGTTGGCTCGGCGACCAATGCAAGCGACTTTAATGTGGTCGTCGCGTTGACGGTCTCCCGCAGCGATGGTTGACTGGGTTCCCCTAGAAGAGCACCAAGCACGTGTCCGAACGACTCCTCATCGTCTCCAACCGGCTGCCTCTGACGACGCGCCGTGCCGGGACCGAGTGGCACGGCGACCTGAGCAGCGGCGGCCTCATTGCCGCCCTGACGCCAGTCATGGAGCAGGCCAGCGGTCTGTGGATCGGCTGGCCGGGCGAGGCACCGTCGGGCGACACCGCAGGCCGCGATGCGCTCCTGCGGTCCTGGGAGAAGGAGCACCGGTTCGTTTCGGTGGACCTTCCACCCAAGATCACCCGCGCCTTCTACGAGGGCTACAGCAACAACACGATCTGGCCGCTCCTGCACGGATTCCCGACGCTCGTCAGCTTCGATCGGGAGACCTGGCATGCCTACCGCGACGCCAACGAGCGCTTCGCGGCCACGGTTCTCGAGCGCACCAGGCCCGGTGACCTCGTCTGGATCCACGACTACCAGCTGATGCTCGTGCCGAGCCTGCTGCGCGCCGCTCGGCCCGACATCAAGATCGGCTTCTTCCTCCACGTGCCGTTCCCGCCGGCCGAGGTCTTCCGGATCCTGCCCCAGCGTGAAGAGGTGCTGCGAGGCTTGCTCGGGGCCGACCTCATCGGGTTCCAGACGCACGAGCACCTCGGTGCGTTCCGGCGGACGCTCCTCCAGGTCCTCGGCACCGAGAGCCGGATGGATCGGGTCGAGGTCGACGGGCGCGTGGTATCGCTGGAGGCCCATCCCATCGGGATCGTGACCGACGAATGGGAGCGACTCGTCACCTCGGACAGGTCGGTGGGCAAGCGTGTCGCCGACCTTCGGGCGCGGCACGCCGACCGAAAACTGGTTCTCGCGGTCGATCGGCTCGATTACACGAAGGGGATCCCGGAGCGACTCCGAGCGTTCCGGCACTTCCTCGTCACGCGACCCGAGTGGCGCGGCAGGGTGACCATGATCCAGGTCGCGGTCCCATCGAGGGAGCGCATTCCGCGCTACGTCGAACTGCGGCGCGAGGTCAACGAGCTCGTCGGCGAGCTCAACGGGGAGCTTGGTACGGCGACCTGGAACCCGGTCGTCTACCTTCGGCGATCGGTGACCCGCTCCGAGCTCGCCGCGCTCTATGCCGCGGCTGACGTCGCCTGGGTCGCCTCGCTGCGGGATGGCATGAATCTCGTGGCCAAGGAGTACGTGGCATGCCAGCAGAATCGTGCCGGCGTCCTCCTGTTGAGCGAGTTTGCCGGTGCGGCAGGCGAGATGGGCGAGGCGATCCGGGTCAATCCCTACGATGAGGAGGGCTCTGCCGATGCCCTCCTGAGGGCGCTGTTGATGCCCGAGGACGAGCGGCATGAACGTCAGGACGCCCTGCTGGCCCGGGTTCGCCGGAGCAACGCCATCGCCTGGGCGGAGGGCTTTGTTGCGGAGCTGCGGGTCGCCGCTGCCGAGCGGGATATCGCCAGTGGCCCGGTGACCGAGCCGAAGTTGCCGGCACTTCGCCGCGCCTTCCGGTCGGCCACGCGCCGAATCTGTTACCTCGATTACGACGGAACGCTCGTGCGCCTTGCAGCCCGACCGGCCGACGCGGTGCCGAGTCCGGCCGTGGGCGAGATCGTCGGGTCGCTCGCCCGGAAACGCGGAACAACCGTGGTCATCGTGTCCGGGCGCCCAGCCGTCGATCTCGAGCGGTGGTTCGGCCATCTTTCGAGCGTCTGGCTGGCCGCGGAGCATGGTGCGCTTCTGCGCGAGCCGGGCAGCAGCGAATGGCAATCCCTTCGTCTCGGCGCCAGCACGGATTGGAAAGATCGCGTCCGGCCGGTCCTCGAACATTTCGCGGCCCGGGCGCCTGGGAGTTCCGTCGAGGAAAAGGACTACGCGCTGGCGTGGCACTACCGGCTCGTCGAGCCGGAGTTCGGGACCTGGCTGTCGAACGAGCTCGGCGTCACCCTCGATCAGCAACTTACCGGTACGGATCTGGCGGTCCTTCGAGGCAACAAGGTCATCGAGATCCGCTACGCCTGGGCAAACAAGGGTGAGGTGGTGTCGCACGTCCGATCGATCGGTGACGCCCCCGGCTTTGAGCTGGCCATCGGGGATGATCGGACCGACGAGGACATGTTCGATCGGCTGCCACCCGATGCGTGGACCATCCACGTCGGAACAGGGCCGACGCGCGCCCGGTATGCCGTTCCAAACCCGGCGGCTGCGCTTGGCCTCATCGCCGCGCTCGCGGGTGCCTCCTCGGCCGCTGAGCGCGCCTCGGACTGATTCGCCTCCGGGCCACGGGTTGCAAGGGCGAGCCGGCGTTGGCTCCCGAGCCGCTACGATGAGTCGGGAGTGGGTTCGGGCCGGTGCCCGGTCCGGTCTTCAAAACCGGTGGCGCGGCGCTTGGCGTCGCGCGGTGGGTTCGACTCCCATGCGCTCCCGCCACGATCCGCAGGAGTTCCCATTGGCCGAGCAATCCGGAGCCACCGCCCAGGATCCGCCCCGGAACCCGCCGAGTGTCGAGCGCGTGCTCGCCGCTGCTCGACCGCGCGTCGGTACGCGGGACCCGGACGCCATCCTGGCGGTGGCGCGGGCCGTGGTCGACGACGAGCGGACACGGATCCAGGGCGGGACGCCGGCGCGGACGGTCGAGGTCCTCGGCGCCGAGGTTGTGGCCGCGCTCGAGGCCTTCGACGGACCCCCTCGCCCAGGCGCCGGCGGGCGCGATGCGATCCGGGTGATCAACGCGACCGGCGTCATCGTCCACACGAATCTCGGCCGCGCCGGGTGGCCGGCCGCCGCGATCGAGGCCGCGCGCCTGGCCGCGCACGGCCCGACGCTCCTGGAGATGGATCGCGCGACGGGGCGCCGCGGACCGCGCGATCGCGCAGGTGAGGAGCACCTGATCGCCCTCACCGGCGCCGAGGACGCGCTGATCGTCACCAACAACGCCGCGGCGATCGCGCTCGCGGTGGGGTTGGCGGGTCGCGGCGGCGGCGTGGCCGTCTCGCGAGGCGAGCTGATCGAGATCGGCGGGGGTGTGCGGATCCCCGAGATCCTGCGGCGCGCCGGCGTTCGCCTTGTCGAGGTCGGAACCACCAATCGGACCAGGGTCGAGGATTTCGCCGCCGTCCTCGAGGAGCCGAAGGCCAAGATCCGCGCCATCCTCCGCGTCCATCCCTCCAACTTCGTCCAGTCCGGGTTTGTCGAGGCGCCCGACCCCGCGGGCCTCGCGGACCTGGCGCACCGTCACGGCACGATCGTCATCGACGATCTCGGGAGCGGTGCCCTGCTCCCGACCGAACGGGTCGGTCTGGCCCACGAGCCGATGCCCGGCGAGCGGATGGCCGCCGGTGCCGACATCGTGACCTTCTCGGGCGACAAGCTCATCGGTGGTCCCCAGGCCGGCATGATCGTGGGCCGAGCCGATCTCGTCGCGAAGCTGCGCCGGGACCCGTTGGCCCGCGCCATGCGCCCCGACAAGACGATCCTCGCGGGGGTGGCCGCGACGCTCGCCCTGTACCGCGGCGGGCGGGCGATGACCGAGATCCCGGTCTGGCGGACGCTGGCGATCCCGCTCCCCGAGCTCCGGCTTCGCGCTGCGGCGCTCCTCGCGCTGCTCCCGAAGGACGCGGCCGCGGCCGTCGAGCTCGAGGCGACCGTTGGCGGAGGCTCGGTGCCCGGCCAGTCGATCCCGTCCGCCGGAGTGGCGCTCGTTCCCGCCGCCGGTCAGACGGCGGCGTTCATGCTCAGGGCACTCCGCGCGGGGGAGCCCTGCGTGATTGCGCGGATCGAGCACGACCGCGTCGTCCTGGATCTCAGGACCATCGACCCGGCCGCGGATGGTGCCCTCGCTGCCGCGATCACGCAGGCCCTCGCGGGCTGACCACCCATGACCGTCGTCATCGGCACGGCCGGACACATCGATCATGGCAAGACGACGCTCCTGCGCGCCCTGACGGGCATCGACGCCGATCGGCTGCCCGAGGAGCAGCGCCGCGGTATGACGATCGATATCGGGTATGCCCATCTGGACGTGGGCGACGGGGCCTCCATCGATTTCGTCGACGTCCCGGGCCATGACGCGCTGATCGGCAACATGCTCGTGGGCGTGGGCGAGGTGGATGCCGTGATGCTGCTGGTGGCAGCCGATGACGGACCGCGGGCTCAGACGTTCGAGCACCTCGAGCTCATCGACGCGCTCGGGCTACGGGCCGGCGTCGTTGTCGTGAGCAAGGCCGATGCGGTCGATCCGGAGCGCGCGGTCGCGGTGGCGGCGACGGCCGCGGACCTCGTGAGCGCGACGAGCCTTGCCGGATCCCCGGTCTTCATCGTCTCCGGTGCGACAGGAGCCGGCCTCGAGGACGTTCGAGCCGGACTCCTGGCGCTTCGCGACCGGGTCCGTGCGGAGCAGGAGGTTGCCGCCGGTGGTCCGGGTCGGCTTTCTGTTGATCGCGCGTTCGTGGTCCGCGGCCGGGGCCTGGTCGTGACCGGGTCGCTGCGCGGCGGCGAGCTCCGGGTCGGTGACGCCCTGCGACTCGAACCGGGTGGCGCGGAGGTCCGGGTTCGTGGTCTCCACGTCCACCACGGCGCCGTTCAGTCGGCCGCCCCCGGTCGAGTCGCGATCAACATTGCCGGGGTGGAGCGCGCGGCCTGCCGACGCGGCATGGTGGTCACCTGGGGGACGGGAATCGAAGCATCGTCCCGGATTCTCGTCGCACTCCGGCCTCCAGTGGTTCTCGATGACGCTGGATCGAGGCGAAATCGACCGACGTGGCCGCCAATCGATGGGACTCGTGCTCGCGTCCATCTCGGCACGGCCCAGGTTGACGGGGTCCTCGGGCGCCGCGGCCGGGATTGCGTGGACCTGCCCGACGGGCGGGTGACGGCAATCGTTCGCCTGGCCGAGCCAGTTGCAACCTTCATCGGCGATCGAGGCATTGCTCGTCGGCCGTCGCCGGGTGATGTCGTCGCTGGCTTCGAGGTACTCGACGTCGAGCCCGCTCGCGGAGTGGCCCGAGGACGTGCCAGTCCGGAACGAATGGACCGGCTCGCCGCAGCGGTCCGTGACGCCGACGTCGATGCCGCCTCGGACGCGCTGGTTGGCCTGCACGGGATGCTTGGCGTCGATCGAAACGTGCGGGTCGGGACCAGCCTGGGACGCATCGGCACCGGCGATCGAGGGCCGGTACGAATGGGCATGATCCTCGCACCCGACGTCCAGGCGGCACTGGAGATGGCCGCGCTGGGTCTCGTGGCCGATTTCCACGCCTCGGATTCGGTCGAGTCCGGCCTGCCAATCCAAGCGCTGCGAGAGCGACTCCGGATGTCGCTGCGCCGCCTGGTTGCCGTCCGCCGCGACGAAACCGCGAACGTCGACCGCGCCATCGAGGCCATCCTCGAGGATCTCGTGGGCCGGGAGCGACTCGCGCGCGAGGGCGATCGGCTGCGTGATCCGACCGTGGCCGCCGCTCTGCCGCCGGCCCTTGTTGCGGCCATGGACCGTCTCGAGGCTGCCCTCAACGTGCCCACTCCGCCGGATCTCGCGGCAGCGGCGCAGGCGGCCGGCTGCCCGCCGGAAGGCGTTCGAGCCCTCGAGGCCGCTGGACGCATCGTCCGGGTCGAGGCGGACCTGGCCTGGGCCGCACCGACATTCCAGCGGCTCGCCGCAATTGCCCTGGGCATCGCCCGGCGAGAGCCGCTGACGCCCGCCGCCCTCCGCGATGCGACCGGCACGAGCCGGCGTTACGTGATGCCCCTCATCGAGGACCTCAACCGACGCGGGATCCTCGTCCGGACACCTGTCGGCCACGTGCCGGGACCGCGAGCGCCACGCGAACCTGAGTCCGCGAAATGAGGCAGGCTGTACCGATGCTCGACGATGTCACTGCGGTCGTCCTCGCTGGCGGTCGGTCCTCGCGATTCGGGTCCGACAAGCTGGCCTTCGAGATCGATGGCCGAACGATGCTGGATCTTGCCGTTGCCGCAGTCGGTGCCGTGACCTCGCGCGTCGTCCTTGTCCTGGCGCCCGGCGTCGAGATGCCGCTGGCGCTCGCGTCGGCGGACGCGGAACACGTGCATGACGCGATGGCCTTCGAGGGCCCGCTCGCCGCGCTCGCCGTCGCGCTCGCCGGGATCGAGACACCAATAGCGCTCGTGGTCGCGGGGGACATGCCCAGGATGGTGCCGGCAGTCCTTCGGCGCCTTGCCTCGACGGTGGGAGCGGACCGACCGGCGGTCAACCTGGAGGTCCCCCGTCGCGTGCAGCCCCTGCCAATGGCCATTTCGGTCGAGGCGGCTCGCCCTGCGGCGGCAGCGCTCCTGGAGCGCGGTGAGCGCTCACTTCGAGCGCTGCTCACGGAACTCGGCGCCGCCTCGATCCCGGCTCCCGTGTGGCTCAGCCTGGACCCTGCCGGGGCAACGATCCTGGACGTGAACCGACCCGGCGACCTGCGCAGATAGCGATCCGCCGGACTCAGCCGGCCTCGAGCGCGGGTGCCTCGAAGACGAACTCCCCGCCGACGACCGTACCGACCACCAACGTGTCGCCAATGGGCTCCGCATCGGATGCATCGATGTTTCGGTCGAGAATCGCGAGATCGGCGAGCCGGCCGACGCCCAGCCAGCCCGCTTCATCCTGGCGGTTGACGAAGGCCGAGCCCACCGTCGCGGCGGTGAGGGCCTCGTCCAGGGTGATCCGCTCGGCGGGCAGAAACGGCGTGGCCTCGCGACGCTCGGGCCAGATCCGCCTGACCGCCACCTCGATCTGCGGAAACGGGTTCGCCGTGCTGACCGTCCAGTCCGAACCGAAGGCCAGGCGCGCGCCTGCACGCAGCAGCGACCCGAACGGGTATTGCCACTGCGACCGCTCGGGGCCGAGGAACGGGATCGTGAGCTGATCCATCTGCGCCTCGTGGACGGCCCACAGCGGCTGCGCATTGGCGACCGCGCCCAGCGCCGCGAACCGCGGCAGGTCATCCGGGTGGATCAGCTGGATGTGGGCGATGTGATGGCGTGCGTCCCGCACGCCGTTCGCGGTCCTTGCTGCCTCGATGGCATCGAGCGCCTCGCGGACCGCCCGGTCCCCGATCGCGTGGTAATGGAGCTGGAAGCCCCGCCCATCGAGGGCAATCGAAAGCCGATCGAGCTCCTTGGGCTCGAGCGTTGTCATCCCGATGCCGCCGGTCGGCACGCCGTGCACGTCGAGGTAGGGGTCGAGGAGGGCCCCGGTCCGATTCTCGAGCACACCATCGACGAAGAACTTGATCGACGTGGCCTGGAGGCGGGCCGGCGCTGAGGACCCCGGTGCAGCTGAACTCGCCGCGGCCGCCACAGCGTCGCGAATGGCCACGAGCCCGTCGATCCCGCCAAATCCCCCGATCTCCCCGGCGCCCATCGAAAGCACCACGCGCGCCGTGAGCCCGCCGGACGATGCGACGGCCCGATACGCCTCGACCTCGTCTGGATCGACATTGGCGTCCTGCCAGCCGGTGATTCCCAGCGCGTGCAATTCCGCCTGGGCATCGACGATCGCCCGCTCGAGGACCGCCGGACGATGCTTCGGGATGAGGACTCGAACGAGCTCCATCGCCGCTTCCTGGAGGGTGCCCACCGGGGTACCGTCGGGGTCGCGTTCGATTCGCCCCATCGGCGGATCCGGCGTGTCGGCCGTGATCCCCGCCATCTCGAGTGCTCGCGAGTTGACCCACGCGCCATGCCCGTCCCGGTTCGTGAGGAAGATCGGCCGATCCGGGACCACGCCGTCGAGCAACTCCCGCCGCGGGATCCCGCCGGGAAATGTTTCCATCGACCAGCCGTCCCCGACGATCCATTCGAACGCTGAGTGGCTGGTCGCATAGGCGGTCACCGCCGCCAGATGCGCCTCGACGGTGTCGAAGCGGTCGAGATCGCACGCAACGTGGCGCAGCCCGCCCGAGATCGGATGCGTGTGTGCGTCGGTGAATCCGGGCAGGACGGTTCGGCCTCGGAGATCGATCACCCGCGTCCGCTGCGTGCGCCGGCCGAGGACGTCCCGATCGCCACCGAGGGCCAGGATCCGATCACCGGCGATGGCCATCGCGGTTGCCTCGGAACCGGGTGGGCCCATGGTCCGGATGGAGCCGCCGTGCATGATCAGGTCCGGGTCGATGTCAGGCATGGCCCGCAATGTATCCGCGCCGCGCGGTTCGGGGCGGTAGGATCGCGCCATGCGCACCACCGTCGATCTCCTCCACGCCGGCTACGTTCGAGCCGGCGGCCGCGTCGGCGGTTCCGTGACCCTCGTTCGGGATGGTGACGCGATCATCGTGGCCGATCCCGGCATGGTCGCCTCGCGATCGCTGATCCTGGATCCGATGGCGGCCCTCGGCGTCGTGCCGGAAGCCGTGACCCACGTCTTCCTGAGCCATCATCATCCGGATCACACCGTAAACATCGCGCTGTTCCCGAACGCCGAGGTCGTCGACTTCTGGGCCCGATACCGTGATGACCTCTGGCTGGATCACGACGGCGATGGCCACGCCCTGTCGCCCCGGACGAAGCTCTGGCTGACGCCCGGCCACACGGCAGAGGATGCATCGCTGATCGTCGAGGCGGACGACGCCGTGTACGCCCTCACCCACCTCTGGTGGAAAGCCGATCGAACGCCGGACGTGGATCCGCTTGGCACCGACCAGGCCGCCATCGAGCGTGGTCGCGAGCGCGTGCTGGCGGCCGCGGACATCGTCATCCCGGGGCATGGCGAGGCGTTTCACGTCCGAGGATGATTTGTTCTCGTCGCGACGGGCCCGGGCGAGGAAGCGCCAAGAATCAGAACGGCCCCGCCGTCGGGCAAGGCCGTCCCGCACGATCTGACGGACGTTGACTAGACCACGCGTGTGGCCTTGACCACGACGCTGTTCGCGAACTTGTCGTGGAATCCCTGCTTCGTCGGGCTCTTCGCCGTCGAGTAGAGCAGGTAGATCGTGTAGCCCAAGATCGCCAGGCTGATCAAGGTCCCAAGGACAGGCAGTTGATTGATCACCTGGGCAATCGGAAAGACGCCCCCGAGGGCGATCCAGCGTCGAATGGCCTGATCCTGGGTCAGGGTCTTGCCATCCGGGAAATTGCCGACCTGCATACCGAGGACCTTCTGGCCAAGGGAACCGCGAAGCCTGGTCCAGCAGTAGATCCAGTACACGGCACTCACCGCCATCGTCGCCACGAGGTTCACGATGAGGGCGAAGTAGTTCGTGTCGACCTTGACGGTCACATTCTGGAGGTCGACCTTGACGTCGTAGACCGGCCCGATGACGGCCCCCAGGATCGCGCCGACAACAGCTCCGATGATGGCGAGGACGATCACATCGATGATCAGGGCAAAGATCCTGTTTGGCACGTCGGCATAGGCGAAACCGGCCGTACCGGGCGTGGGCTCAGGTGCCGCTCCCCAGGCGTTGGGTGGTGGCGGTGCGTCTGGTGTGGGCATTGGCTCATCTGACATGGACGTAACTCCCTCTCCCGCATTCCGGGCGCGCCCATTCCTCTCGTGGACGTGCTCCTCGACGAACCCAGCATAGTCAGATCGGCGGACGGCGGCGAGGCGATTCGCGCGATCGCGCCCCGGGTCACCCCACCGACGGGGATTGGGGCGCCGCGACGACCCGCGGGGGACTGTCCCGCAGCCAGCGCCAGTTGACCCAGGCACCGGCCAGCAGGAGGCCGGCGGCCACCAGGACCACCGCGTGGAACGAATCCGCCGACGCGAGCCGCGCTGCCTGCTCGATGGCGGCCCCCACCGTCGGATCGGGAGCGTTGAGTGGTTGCACCGCGGCCCGGAGTGCCCCCGACCGAGGATCCAGCCCGGGTACGGCGTCGGCCAGGGAGGCGTAGAAGCGCTCCGTGATCAGGATGAAGATCACGGCCGATGCCAGCGGCTGGCCGACGCGCGACAGCGCGTTGTTGATCGCCGAGGCCAGGCCGGCGCGTTCGACCGCGACCGAGCTCATCAGGGTCGAGGTCAGGGGCGCTACGACGAACGCGATCCCGACGCCGAACAGGAGGATCGCGGGGAGGGGATCGATGAACGCCGTGAGCGGTGGAATGAGCGAGGCCGGGTCGCCGGCCAGGGCGAGCCACGGGGTCGAATCGGTCGGAACCCGAAGCCACCACATGGCGCCCGCGGCCATCACCACGGGACCGCCCACCAGGAACCGCCGCGCCCCGAGCCGACCGGCGAGCGTGCCCGCCCAGGCCGAGATGAGCGCAAGCGCAATACCCGTTGGGAGACCAACCAGCGCAGCACCGAGCGGTGAGTACCCGAGCACGCCCTGCAGGAACAGGCTCTGCATGTACAGCAGGACGTACAGAGCCGCGTAGATCAGCACCGTCGAGATGTTGATGGCCGTGAAGGTCCTGTTCCGGAACATCTCAGGTGGGACCAACGGGTCCCGGCGGCGAACCATCAGGACCGGGAACGCGACCAGGGCGATGAACCCCACCCCGAGCATCAGGAGCGGGCCAGGCTCCGCCCACGCGACCTGCTGGCCACGAATGGCCCCGAATGACAGGCCCCCCACAGCAACGGCCGCGACGAGCGCGCCCAGCCAGTCGAAGCGGGTCCGGTCCGTCGTCGCTCGTAGTTCGGGCACGTAGCGGAGGGTCAGGATCACCCCGAGCGCGACGAGGGGGCCGTTCACCAGGAAGATGCTCTGCCACCCGAACACCTCGACCAGTACTCCACCGACCGGTGGCCCGAAAATGGCCACGACCGATGTCGCGGCCGCCCAGATTCCGAAAGCCCGCCCGCGCGCGGGACCCTCGAACGTCGCGGTGATGATCGCGAGGGAACCCGGCACGAGCAGGGCGCCGGCGACGCCCTGGAGCAGGCGCGCGGCAGCCAGGACGTCGAGGGACGGTGCCAGCGCGCAGATGAGCGAGGCGACGCCGAACCCGATGATTCCGAGCAGGAAGATCCGTCGTCGACCGTACCGGTCGCCGAGAGCGCCGGCCAGCAACAGGAATGCGGCCAGGGTCGCCATGTAGCCGGCAACGACGTAGACCTGGCCCTCGAGGACGCCGATCGCGACCGCCGGCAGTGTCGCGCCGATTCGGGGCAGGGCAATGTTCACGATCGTGCCGTCAAGGAACACGATTGCAGACCCGATGATGGCTGCGGCAAGCGCGCCTCGTGACGAGGACGTCATCGGCGGAGTGTAGGGCTCTCCGCTCGTGATCGCGGGAGACGGCTAGACTCCAACCCATGTCCGGACCCGTAGCCCTGATCGGTGCCGGCGAGTTCCTGCCCGGGATGGACGCGATGGATCGCGCGTTGCTCGGGGGCATCTCTCGAGTTCGGCCCCGAGTCGTCATCCTCCCGACCGCCAGCGCACCCGATGGCGAGGCGGTCTTCCGCGGCTGGGCGGAGATGGGACGCTTGCATTTCGCCGCCCTCGGCGCCGAAGTCGAGTGTGTTCTCGTCCGGAATGCCGAAGAGGGTGCCGACGCGGCCGCGCTACAGGCGATCGGCGAGGCGGACCTGATCTACCTGTCGGGCGGCAAGCCCGGCCATCTTCGATCCGTCCTCGCGGGCAGCCCGCTCGGGGCCGCCATTCGAACCGCCCATGCCCGAGGTGCCGTTGTTGCCGGTTGTTCTGCCGGCGCCATGGCGTTGGCCGAAGTCCAGGCCGACCTCCGTCGCCGTAGGCTGCCGTGGCCCATCCGCTGGACGGCCGGCACCTCGGTGGTGCCCGGTATCGCCGTGCTTCCGCACTATGACGCCTGGCCGGAGACGATCCTCGCGCTCATGGTGCTTCAATCGCCGCGTCACATCGCGGTCCTCGGCATCGACGAGGACACCGGGGTCGTCGTACGTGACACGCAGTTCGAAGTGCACGGCCGCGGCCGGGTCACCGTCTGGCGGGGACGGAGCCGGGAGCGCTACCGACGGGGAGACACGTTTCGCATCTGAGCCGGACGGATCACCGACCGCGACGCGGTCAGGGCCGCGTCAACTCAGGTTCAGGCCGGTTGCGCGATCAGTCGGGTCGAACCTTGCGGAAGCAGTCGGAGCAGTAGACCGGGCGATCCATCCGGGGACGAAACGGGACCTGCGCCTGGTTGCCACATTCGGAGCACAGGACTGCGAAGAACTCGCGCCCGCCGCCGCTCTCGTAACCGCGCGGTCCACCCATCTCGTGGGCGTCGAAACCGCCCCCGTCGCGCGCCGCCCGGCGGCTCGCGCGACACGACACGCAGCGCTTGGGCTCGGACGAGAACCCCTTCTCCGAGTAGTACTTCTGATCGTCGGCCGAGTGGATGAACTCCTGGCTGCAGTCGACGCAGGTGAGCGTCCGGTCCGCGTAGGTCACTGGGTGCCTCCGAGCGCGATGTTCAGCGTGATGCGATCCGCAGGGATCGGCAGGACGCGGCAGCGGCGTCAGCCGGGGCCGCGCGACCCTTGGTGCCGATGTGGAGTCCCTTGGGCGGGGCGCACCGGTGATTTCGTTGATCCCGAGAATACAACGGATCGCCTGATAGGCCCGATTTCGTTCCCTGTTGCGCTCGATCAACGGGTTACTTTGGGGCCCGGAATGCGTGACAGGCTACCTGTCACAATGGGAAGCGACGGTTCGGGCGGCGAGCGAGGAGCAATGGGGGCGCCTCGTTGGCCAGGACCCGTGGGGCCGTCGGAAGCTGCCGCTGAGGTGGTGTCCGTCGGCCCGGACGGGTTCCGGTGCCTCGCGGCCCGTCGTACAGGACAAGCCACGGGGAGGCCCACGACCGGATGCTTCGACTGCTCCACACGGCCGACGTTCATCTCGGTGCCCGATACGCGGATCTTGGGGAGGCCGCCACGGCCCAGCGCGAGCGGCAGTTCGCCGCCTTCCGCGCCAGCATCGACCTCGCGATCGCCGAGAAGGTCGACCTCTTCCTCGTTGCCGGTGACCTGTTCGACTCGAACGTGCAGCCCCGGCGGTCCGTGGACCGGGTCGCTGCCGAGCTCAAACGCCTCGTCAACGAGCGGATCAGGACGGTGCTCATCCCCGGGACGCATGACGTGTACGACCGGGCGTCCATCTATCGCTCGTATGACCTCCAGGCCCTCTCCGGCGCTATCGGAACGGACTTCGTAACGCTCCTCACCCCGGAGCAGCCCGCCGTTCGCCTGGAGACCCTCGACCTCACCGTCCATGCCCACGTATTTGCAACCAAGCGCGCCCCCCGATCGCCCCTCGCCGGGCTCGACGTCAGCGGCGACCCGTCCACGTGGCAGATCGGCCTGGTCCACGGATCCATTGCCATTCCGAAGCAGACCGAACACGACGAGGTGGTGATCACGACCGACGAGATCGCCGCCAGCAAGCTCGACTATCTCGCGCTGGGGCATTGGCACTCGTCCAGCCGCGGCAAGGCCGGCAGCACCGTCTACGCCTACTCCGGCGCGCCGGAACCGGTCGCCCTGGACCAGGATCGCGCCGGCAACGTCCTGCTCGTCAGCCTCGACCTGCACGATGGCAATCGGGACGTCCAGGTCCAGGAGCGTCGTGTGGGCCGGACCATCTTCCAGAAGTTCGAGATCGACGCCGCGACGGTTGCTTCGCAGCCCGTGCTGACCGAGGACCTCCGCATGCTGGCCAACCCCGACATCGTCATGGATGTTCGGTTGATCGGGGTCCGACCCGATGCCCTCGATCTACACGCAGAGGAAGTTGAGGCCGCCCTGGCCGACGCGTTCCTCAAGATTCGCGTTCGTGATTGGTCTGCCCCACCGTTGTCCGATGGGCCGCTCCCGCCAGAGGACACGATTCTCGGGGCGTTCGTCCGGGACATCGAGGCCGGCATCGCGGAATTCGAGGCTGCCGACAATGCCGCTGCGGCGGCCGAAGCACGGGATGTTCTGCGACTCGGGCGGCTCCTCCTCGCGGGCGAGGAGGTGACCCTGTGAGAATCACCCGGCTCAAGATCGAGAACCTTCGGCGCCACCAGGAGCTCGACCTCACCCTCGATCGCGGATTGACGGTCGTTCGCGGGCCCAACGAATCCGGCAAGACCACCCTGCAGCGCGCCCTCGAGCTCGCCTTGACCCGTCGTGTCACCTCGGCCTCGGCCGAGATGGAGGCGATGCAGACCTGGGGCGCCGGGGAGGACGCCAAGCCGGCGGTCCGGCTCGAATTCGAGCAGGACGAGGAAGATGGGATACACCCGGGTGTTGTGGAGAAGGCGTTCCGCGGCGGCAAGGGCACGGTTCGCCTTGAGTACGATGGCAACGTCGTCACGGACCCGGCGCAGGCCGACCAGATCCTGGCTGAGCTGACCGGCATCCCCACGGAAGCGTTCTTCCGTTCGACCGCCTCGGTCCGGCATCACGAGATGGACGACGTCGCGCGCGACGAGAGCGCCCTTCGGGATCGCCTGCAGGCGTCCATCTCGGGCGCGGATCGCGGCACCGGCCGATCCAAGCGGAAGCTGGAGAAGGCGCTCCACGAGCTCAACACGAAGGGCGACAAGAACCCGGGCCGGGTCAAGATCGCTGCCGCAGCGGTTGGGCAGGCCGCGTCCGCTCTCGCTCAGGGCGAGGCCGCGCTCGCGCGTCTCGAACAGGACCGGGATCGGCTGACGCTCGCCCGCGAGCGTCGCGTCGAGGCCGACACCGGACTTGCCGAGCGGAAATCGATGCTGGAGAAGGCTCTCCAGGCTGAGCGCCTCATCGCCGACCGATCAACGGCCCGGGAACGGTTCGAGCGTCTGAGTTCGGCCGTGTCAGTCACCGAGCAGATGGCCGTCCTCCACGAATCGCACCCGGCTCGTGATCCGCTACCGGTCCTCCGGACCACCGTGGGGCGGATGCGCGAACTCGATGCTCGCGTACGCGAGCTTCGAGCGCTGCTGTCCGGCGACGCCGACGTCCATTTCGAACTTCAGGCGCCGGAGTCGCGGAACTGGTTGCCGGTTGCGCGCCTCGCGTTGCTCCTGATCCTCGCGGGCGCTGCGTTGGCCGCCCTGTCCGTCTTCAACGTCGTGGTCATTCCGGGTGGCCTTGCCGGGCCGCTTGGCGTTGTGGTCGTGGGCCTCGTGCTGTCGTTCGTCGGTCGCCGGCAGCGCTTGCAGGCCACGGATATCGGCCGCGAACGCCAACTTCGAGACGACGAGATCGACCGGCGCCTGCGCGGGCGTTCGCAGGTCGAGCAGGAACTGCAGGAGGGGGACCTCGAGCTGGCCAACCAGCTATCGGGTCTGGAACTTTCTGACATGCCGGCCGTCGAGGAGCTCCTGAGCGCCGAAGAGGCCCACGTAGCGGCCATCGACCGCCTCGCCGCGCAACTCGAGGGGCTCGTCGGTCGCGAGCCGATCGAGACCCTGTCGCCCCTGCGCAATGCCGCGGCCCTTGAGATCGAGCAGAAGACCCGTGCCCTCGAACATCTCGGTCCGATCGCAAAGGAACCACGGGCCCGTGAGCGCCTCGAGGTCGAGGTAAAGGACGCCGAACGGTCGATCGACCAGGCACGCAACGACGAGGCTGATGCCCGGGCGCGCGTGGAGGCGAACCCGGTCGACGCCGAGGCGGTTGCGGGCGAGGCCGAGCGCCTCGAACTCTGGCGGGAGCAGCTCGCGACGCTGGAACGTCGTGCCAGGATCTACAGCCAGACGCTCACCGCGATCGAGGCCGCCGAGCGCGCGACCATGCAGCGTGCAACCCGATACCTCGAGAAGCACATGGTCGGGGACCTTGAACAGGTCACCGCCGGTCGGTATCGAAGGGTGCGTGTCGACGACACCAACCTTGGGATCGAAGTGTTCGCTCCCGAGCGCGGCGACTGGGTGTCGGTCGAATCCCTCTCCCAGGGCACGCTCGACCTGGTCTACCTCGCAGCCCGAATCGGGCTGGTGCGCCTGGTCACGGGGGACCGCCGGCCGCCGCTCATCCTGGACGACCCGTTCGTGACCCTCGACGATGCGCGGGCAACACGTGCACTCGAACTGCTCAAGCGAATCAGCGCGGACTTCCAGGTGATCTACCTGACCACCTCGGATCGTTATGACGCGGCCGCGGACGCAGTCCAGATCCTCGAGGCCCCCACCGCCGTGGACTCCGAATCCGCCGCCGTCGACTGATCTCGTCGACCCCGCCATGCCGAACCTCGACGTTCCAGCGACGCTCCTGCCTGCGCTGCTCGCGCTGACTTCGGCCGTCCTGTGGGGCATCTCGGACTTCGGAGGCGGGGTCCTCGGCAGGCGTGCCCCGATCTTCGGCGTCCTGCTCGCAACGCAGAGCGCCGGCTTTGTCATCGCGAGCCTCGGCTTGGTCGTTTGGTCGGAGCCGATGCTCGAGGGCCCGGATCTCGGCCTGTCCGTGCTCGCCGGCGGGCTCGCAGCCATCGGTGTCGGGAGCCTCTATCGCGGGTTGGCCGTCGGACGAATGGGCGTTGTTGCGCCCGTCACCGCCGTCCTGACGGCAACCACCCCGGCGATGATCGGTATTGCCTGGCAGGGATTTCCGGGACCGATCGTGTTCGTCGGGTTTGCCGTCGCGATCGTCGCCGTCATCATCGTCTCAGTCGTCCCGGATGACAGCAGCGGACGTCCGGCCGGGCTCGGCTACGCGCTCGTCGGTGGGTTCACGCTCGGCCTCCTCGGCGTGGTGCTCAGCCGAATCGATCTCCAGCACGCCTTTGCTCCGCTCGCGCTCATGCGCGCCCTCGAACTCGTCCTGTTCGTTACGGTCGTGGCGATCCGTGGATTGGCCTGGCGGATGCCGCGCTCAACCCTGCCCCTCGTCGTGCTCGTCGGGATGGTCGACATCATCGGGAACCTTGCGTTCCTCACGGCATCCCGGACGGGGGACCTGTCGATCGCGGCGGTCCTCTCGTCGCTCTACCCCGTTATCACCGTCATCCTCGCGGCCGTGCTGCTCCGTGAACGAATCACCAGGTCCCACGCGGCCGGCGTTGCCCTGGCGTTCGTTGCGATCGTCCTGATCACCGGTAATGCGGCGTGACTCAGGCGGAGCCCGGTCCGATCGAGGCGGTCTGGCATGTCGGGCGACCTGCGCAGGTGGGCGACGAGGTCTAGGTTTCGCCTTCCAGGATGCGCAGGGCGGCGAGGTCGCCGTCCGATCGGATCCGGTGCACGACATCGAAGCCTTCCGCGGCCAGCACGGGATCGGTGACGGCGCGGAGCATCGCCAGTTGCCGACGGACCGCCGGCTCGGGCACCACCCGGTCGGCGCGAGCCGCGTTCCTTGCCAGCACGAGGTCGGTCGGCAGATCCAGGACGATCGCTACGGCAGGCGCGCCGTCAGCCCGGGCACGTCGCAGCAGGGCGGACCGCGCCACCGGCACGAGGCTCGTGGCGTCGATGATCGTGGTCTGCCGCGCGGTGAGGCGCGCCTCGAGAGCGCGATGCAACGCCGCAAACGCGGCGCGGGTCACCGACTGGTCCGCCTCTCCCGTCCCGATCCGCGCTCGGAACGCATCCGAGGACAGGATGGCCGCCGACGGGAACAACCGCTTGGCGAGGGTCGATTTGCCACTCCCCGCCGGGCCGATGAGCACCACGAGCGAACCCTGCGGCACCCTCAGGCCGGTCGTCGACGTGCCTCCCACCCGCCGGCCTCGGACCTCCGGACCTCGTACGCCGGCTGGTCATAGACCGACGGACCCCGGACGACGTGGCCGTCAGCAAGTTGGAACCGGGACCCATGCCACGGACACTCGATGGTCCCGTCACGGAGTGACCCGCCCGACAGCGGACCGCCGGCATGGGCGCACTGGTCATGGACCGCGAGAACCAGATCACCCTGACGGACCAGCGCGACTGCGTTGATGCCGAGCTTGCCCTTGACCGGCCGGCCCTCCGGAATGTCGTTGTCGGCGTCAAGTTCGGACGGCTCCAGGGCGATCCACTTGGTCCCGCTGCCGCGGAACGCGTGCCGGCTGACCATGTTCCCGAGGGTGTAGACGACCTGGCCACCGACGTACGCGCCTGCTGACAGGATTCCGAACCCGAGGATCGAGACCCAGACCGCCGCCGTTCGGTCCGAGCCATCGGGAGCCGCGAGGCGCATCCCGAGCGAGACGACGTACACGACGAGGGCCACGACCATCAGCGTGCTGTGGACGGTTGCGTGCTCCCGGGCCGTGCCGTCGGTGTCCGAGTAGTCCGTGGCGCCGGTGACGGCGGCCGCCAGCATGGACAGGATCCCGAGGATCAGGGCGATGTCGGCCGCCGCCCGCTGGTTCACTAGATCCAGGACGATGACCAGGAAGAGGATCCCGATCGGCGCATCGGTCAGGACCGAGTGCAGGGGATGCCCGAGCCACCGCCCGTTGAGCATGTCTCGAATGGCCGGGATCGGCCGGAAGAGCGCATGTAGCCAGCGGTAGTTGAAGTCGCCAAGTGGCCGAGCCCAGCGGGCCTGTCCAGCGATGAGCCTGTCGAAGAATCGATGCATTCCTAGCCCTCCTAGCCTGAATCTACGTCGTCTCCGGCGATTGCCCCGATTCCGGTAGCCTGACCAGATGCCGACATCGCCCTCCCGCTCCTGGATTCCGCTGGTTGCGGTCTTCTGGATCACGTCCATGGTCGAGGGTCTCGGCGTCAGCCAGGTCTTCGCGCTCCTGCCGTCACAGCTCTCTACGCTCGGGGTGCCCGATGCGGATCGCCTCTCGTTCATCGGGCTGTTTAGCGCGCTGCTGTTCGTGCTCGGCATGCCCCTCGTTCCGCTGTGGGGCGTGTGGGCCGACAAGTACAGCCGCAAAGCCGTCATCGTCCGGAGCGCGCTCGTTGAGGCGGTCGTGTTCCTGGGGATGGCCCTCGCGACCGAGCCCTGGCACGTGGCGGTCAGCATCCTCCTCATCGGGTTCCAGCTCGGCAATACCGGAGTCATGCTCGGCGGCATTCGGGACGCAGCGCCCAAGGCCCGAATCGGGACGGTCATCGCGATCTTCGGCGCCTCCGGACCGATCGGCTTCGCGGTCGGCCCGACGCTTGCCGGGATCCTGATCGACGGCCTCGGCTGGTCCCTGAGCGGTGTGTTCGCGGTGTCGGCGGCCCTGTCGGTCGGCACGGCGCTGCTCGTCGGATTTGGCTCGCGAGAGGTCCGGCCCGAGGTCGTCCCGGAGGGGCGTGTCCTGACCCTTGCCTTCGGTGCCGTGCGTGGCGTTCTGTCCGACGGCGCCGTCCGCGGCATCTTCCTGATCTTCGGGACCGCGTTCCTGGCCAACCAGATGTCGCGACCGTACGTTCCGGTGGTCGTCGAAACCATCACGGGCAGAGGCCCGGGTTTGGCCAGCGGGATCGCGCTTGTCGCGGGAACCGCTGCGCTGGCGGGCGCGCTCCTCGCTCCGTTCGTCGGAGCGCTCGGCGATCGGCTGGGCTATCGCCAGATTCTCGTCGGCGCCCTCCTCGTCGGGGGAGTGGCCCTCATTGCCATGCCGCTCGCCCCGCAGGTCGGTGGAATCGGGCTCCTGGCGCTCGTGGCGGTCGTCTTCGCCGCGTGCGTGTCCTCGACCTCGGCGATGGTCTTCAGCCTCCTCGCGACGGAGGTGTCGCCGGAGCGCCGGAGCCAGACGCTGAATCTCGTCTACCTGCCGCTGTATGCCGCCGGGATCGTGGGTCCCGCGCTCGGCGCGATCGTCGTCCAGGCCGGGCTGCCCGCCCCGTTCTTCCTGGGCGCCGCGACGCTGCTGATCGGCGGCGTCGCGGTGGCACGGCGCCGGGATCGTGGGTCACGCCGCGCGTCGCCGGCAGCGGAGCTCGCTGCGCAGTTGGCCATCGTCGAGGCCGAAGAGGCTGGCTGATCGTCACGCGAGCGCAAACATCAGTCCGATCGCTGCGACAAAGCTGATTGAAATGGCTCGCTGGCTCCGGCCGTCCAGCCCGACTCCTAGGGGAGGGCGCGCGCGAGGACGAGGAATGAGCCTCCTCCGAAGCAGACCGCGTAGCCGTGCAATCTCGGGAATCCCCTACCAGGATTGACAAGAATGTCGCCGTTACGGGCCGCGACCTGGCCAGTCGGATCGAGGACCAAGGTGTCCCCCGGTTGGCCGCTTGCGAAACCATTGGACCACCAGACCAGATAGGTCGTCCCGTCCCGCCCGATCGCGAGGACATTCTCGCCGGCAGTCGAATCCATGCGAAGCGTGACGCTCGGCGGCATGTTGGCCATCAAGCACGGCGCGTCGGCCGGTGCGATCCGCAGATGAAGCGCTCGCGGGGTTTGGGACTCCGTGGTCGCGGGATTGTCCGAGGGTGACGGCGCCCCGCATCCTGCCAAGAGGCACACCAGAACACAGATCATGCGACGCCACACTTCGACACTCAGGCGGGGAGGTCGCGCTCGGGTGGGCCCGTGTATATCGCGTTCGGGCGGATGAGGCGGTTGTCCGCGGCCTGCTCGATGATGTGGGCGGTCCAGCCGGCGTGGCGCGCGAGCGCGAAGGTCGCCGGGAAGAGATCCGGTGTGAGGCCGACGCCCTGGAGGACGGCCGCGGCGTAATACTCGACGTTCGTCTTGAGCGGTCGATCCGGATGCTTCTCGGCGAGGACCCGGAGGGCGACATCCTCGACCTTGATCGCGAGGTCGAGCCAGTCGGGCTTGTGGTCCATCGCCTCGACCACCTTGCGCAGGGCGGCCGCTCGCGGATCGTAGGCGCGGTAGACGCGATGCCCGAAGCCCATCAGGCGCTCGCCTCGATCGATCGCGTCACGGACCCACTGCTCGGCGCGTTCGGGTGAACCGACCTTGTGGAGTTGCTCGACGACCTCGGACGGGGCGCCGCCGTGGAGCGGCCCCTTCATCGCACCGATGGCGCCGCCGACGGCAGACGCGATGTCGCTCCGGGTGGAGGTGATGACGCGGGCCGCGAAGGTCGATGCGTTGAGCCCGTGCTCGGCCCCGACCACGAAGTACGCATCGAGGGCGCGGGCGGTGCTCGCGTCGGCTCGCGCTCCCGTGAGCTGGTACAGGTAGCCGGGCACGAGGTCGAGGTCGGGATCCGGCTCAACGGGCTCAAGCCCCTGGCGGATCCGCGCGAAGGCAGCGAGTGCCGAGGGCGAGAAGGCAGTCAGCGCCCGCGCCTGCTCCGCGGTCGGCGGCCACTCGAGGACCTGGGTGGCACCCCACACGGAGACCGCGGTTCGAAGCGCGTCCATCGGCTTGGCCGAGGTCGGCAGCGCTCGAAGGGCCGTCATGACCGACGGCGGCACTGCCGAGGTCGCCAGATGGTGGCTCGGCTCCCAGTCGCCGGTCCACAGCAGGTTCGCCACGGCGGGATACGACCCGTGTTCAACGAGGTCGCCAATTCGGTACCCGCGGTAGGTGAGACGACCGGCTGCCCCGTCGACGTAGCCGAGTGCTGTTTCCGCGGCCGGGACGCCCTCGAGACCGGGTGAGTAGGGATACGCGGGAGCCGCGGCCGGAGTCGGCGCGGTCGTGTCACTCATACCGGGATGGTAGTCGCGCGGCCAAAATCGCGAAGGGCCGCAAGTCCCTTCCTCGTGTGCGGGTGGGCGTGCTACCTTCGCGTTCATGACGTCCCAGCGGCCTCCGCGCAGTTCCCGGTCCGGCTTGCCGAAGGCCGAAGGGCTCAAGCTGCCCAAGCCCGATGCGATCCAGCCTGGCGAACTGGCCGCGGGCCGGATGGCCCTCGCGGAGCGGCGCTGGTCCGATGCCATCGGCCATCTCGAGGCAACGTCACGGACCCAATCACTCGATGGCCACGATCTCGACGGTCTCGGCGAGGCATCATGGTGGCTGGGCAGGCTCGGCGATGCCATCGCCTACCGGGAGCGCGCATTCGCGGCCCACGACGCTGCAGGCGATCGGATCAAGGCCGCGGCGACCGCGCTCACCCTCGTCACCTATCTCTCTCAACAATCCGAGAGTTCGATCGCCGCCGGCTGGCTGCGACGAGCCGAACGACTCCTGGACGGCCAGCCAGAATCCGTTGTGCACGGCTGGCTGCTGCGGCCTCGCCTCAACCAGGCAATCGGACGTGGCGACCTCGAGGCGGCGCTCGCGCTGGCCGAGCAGATCCTCGAGGTTGGCGTGCGGCTGGACGACCGTGACCTTGGGGCGATCGGCCTCCAGGACCGCGGCCGCGTGCTGGTGGCCCTCGGGCGTGTGGAGGAGGGCATGGACGCCCTCGATGAGGCGGTCGTGATGGCTGTTTCCGGTGATGTCTCGCCCTACCCGACGGCAATGGTCTATTGCAACGCAACTATCGCCGCCGAGGATCTGACCGATTTCAGGCGCGCCGGCGAGTTCGCCGAAGCTGCCCAGCGGTGGTGCGACCGACAGGCCATCTCCGGATTCCCGGGTATGTGCCGGGTGCGTCGCGTGGAGATCATTCGTCTGCGCGGCGCCTGGGCGCAGGCGGAATCGGAAGCCCAGCGTGCCTGCAAGGAGCTCATCGAATTCCAGCCGAGCTACGCCGGCGAAGGGTTCTATCAGATCGGCGAGATCCGTCGTCGCATGGGCGATCTGGCCGGCGCCGAGGATGCGTTCGGTCAGGCGCACCGGCTCGGCCGCGACCCGATGCCGGGACTGGCGCTCGTCCGCCATGCGCAGGGTCGGAGCGAGGCGGCCGCGAGTCTCCTGACCCGGGCGCTCGCCGAACCCGGGCTCACCCCGCTTGCTCGGGCCAGACTCCTGCCGGCGGAAGTCGAGGTGGCCATCGCGGTCCGGGACATCGGCCGTGCCGAGGCCGCCGCCGGGATGCTGGAATCGGCAGCGTCGATCTACCAGACAAACCTCATGCGTGCGGAGGCTGGTGTTGCCCGGGGCCTCGTTGGCCTCGCGACCGGAGATCCAGAGGCGGCGATCGGCGTGCTCCGGACCGCCATCCGCGAATGGCAGGCCACCGACGCGCCGTACGAAGCGGCACTCGCTCAAACAGCGCTCGGCGAGGCCTATATCGCGGTCGGTGACGACGATGCCGCCGCGATGGAATTCTCAACGGCGGGGGCGACTTTTGCGTCGCTCGGTGCCGCGATCAGTCTCCAGCGGATCACGGATCTGACAGCCCCTGAGATCTCAAATGACGCCACCCAAGGGAGATCTGGGGCGAAATCGGGGCGGTCGCGTCGTGCGATGCGGACGTTCATGTTCACCGACATCGTCGGCTCTACCGGGCTCATCGACGCCGTGGGTGACGAGGCCTGGGGCCGCCTCCTCGCGTGGCACGACGCCACGATCCGGGCGCTCCTTCGGTCGCATCGCGGGCAGGAGGTTCACCACGCCGGCGACGGGTTCTTCGTCGCCTTCGAAACGGCCGGCGACGCGCTCGCTTGCGCGATCTCGATCCGCCGCGCCTTTGCGGATCACCGCCGCGAACATGGGTTCGCGCCGTCGATCCGGATCGGCCTCCATGTCGCGGAGGCCCTCCACACGGCCTCCGGCTACGAGGGAGGCGGTGTCCACGCGGCAGCACGGATCGGCGCACTCGCCGTCGGGGAGGAAATCCTCGTCAGTCGGGCGACGCTCGAGTCGGTTGCCGGACCGGTGTCACATGGCCCGTGGCGGACGGAGCGCCTGCGCGGCTTCCGGACGCCGCTTGACCTGGCCTCCATCGACTGATCGCTGGCTGGTGCTCGTATGGGCGGCCGGCCGGGCGGCAATTCGGCGGCCTGGTCAGTGGGCGGCGTCGACCTCCGACGCGCGGATTCGTCGGGCGAGTCCGTCGAGGATCTGAAGACGGAACGCCGGCTGCTCGTCCATCAGGGAATGAAATTCACGGTGCCCGAGGACGAAGAGTTGGCAGGGCTCTGTGGTGGTCACGGTGGCCGTCCGGGGACCCTCGGACAGCAAGGCGATCTCGCCGACCACGTCGCCGGGCCCGCGATCCGCAATGTGGGCCCCGTTGCGCTCCACGGTGAGTCGGCCGCTGGCAACGATGAACATCTCCCCGCCCGTCTGGCCCTCGCGCATGAGGACCTGGCCGGCCGGGACGTCGACTTCGTCGAAGAGCTGACCGAGACGCTCGATTTGACGCGAATTGAGACGTGAGAAGAGCGGGATCAAGCGAAGCAACTCCAACTTCGCGTCGGTGGGCGACATCGCGTTCCTCGATAAGGGCTTCGGTCTGATCGGGCCGTGGGCAAAGGCAGGATAGCGGTTCGATCACCACCCGGGAAGCCCGTTCGCGACCATTCGCCGACCAGGGCTGGGTCATTGCCCGTCGAGGAACGACTCGACGGCCGTGACGAACGCATCGGGGTGCGTGTGGTGAGCCGCGTGCGCGGCGCCCTCGATCCGCACGATGGAGCCACGAGCGAGGCGCGTGTTGAGTGCAATGGTCGCGGCCTGGAAGGCGGGACTGCTCGCCGTCCCCAGGACCTGGAGGACGGGAACGCCCACGATACCGAGGGCGTCGAGCGAAGCCGCAGGTTCGCGCTCAGCGTCGAGCTCACGCAGGATCGTGGGGCTCGCGGCCACGCGGAGTGGCCAGATGGGGTCCGTGCGGAAGCGGTCCATGCCCGCGTCGTCCATGCCGACGACCTCGCGCATGAACGTCTCGAGGACAGCCTCGCGGTCGTCGCGAGCCAGATATCCCCGCAGGCGATCCGCGAGGTCGGCCGTCTGATATGGCCGGGCAGCGGACGCCGGGGCGCCCTCGTAGCAGACGATGCTGCGAATGACCGGCGCAAGGAGCGAGGCGCCTAGCGCGCAACGCCCGCCGAATGAGTGGCCGAGCACGTCAACGCGGCCGCCTGCCTCGGCGGCGACCGCCTCCGCCACCGCGGCGAGGTCTTCGAATTCTCGCTGGATCGAATAGGCGTTCGGGGCATCCCCCGAACCGCCCCGGCCCCGTCGATCGATGGCAAACAGCCGTCGGCGCGCGCCCAGCAACGGCGCGACGACGCGGAATGTGAGGTGATCGGCGGTCGTGCCGTGAACGAGGATCAGTGGACGCGTCCCCGCCCTGGCCGACCCGGACGCAAAAACCGCGATCTCGGTGCCATCACGGGACGGCACGAGCTGCCCCGCGGTGTTCACCGAACTACGGGCTCCGGGCCGGGGGCGGTCCCGACTCGCCCGTATCGGGAGCGGCGGCTTCGTGGCGCAGGACCACGCTCGACGGGAGGCCGGCGGCAGCATCGGTATCCAGCAGCCAGACCGCGCCATCCCGTCGCGCAAGCTGCGCAGGCCACCGCCGCGCATCGGCTACCGACCCGAACAACGTGCCGACGATGCTCGCTTTCGCCGCCCCATGGACGACCACGAGCGGAAGCCGAGCCGCCGCGACAAATGCGGGGTGCAGGGTCACGCGCGCGACGCGGGGCGCAATGTGGGTCGGCGCCTGCACGGGCTGGACCCAGCGGGGATCGTCCCAGGTCGGGGAGTTGGGAAAGACCGAGAACACGTGCCCATCTGAGCCTACCCCGACGAGGATCACGTCCATGCGTGGGTACCCGGCTCCATCGAGATCGATACCGGCAGCACGGAGCGTCGCCTCGTACCGCTCGGCAACGACTTCGGGGCCATTGCCGGCCTTCATCGCATCGGCGATCGGGATCACGTGGACCTGATCCAGGGGCACGGGCACATCGCGCAGGAGGATGTCCCAGCAGGCCATCGCATTTGACAGCACGTCGTCCGGGGGTACCCAGCGGTCGTCGCTCCACCACAGGTGGACGTGCTCCCAGGGCACGCTGTCGCAGAGCGGGGAATCCGCGAGGTGCCGGTAGATCTGACCGGGCGTCGAGCCGCCGGTCGTCACCCAGTGCGCGACGCCGCGCTTCGCGACCGCATCGACAAGGGCGTCGGCGATCCGGATGGAGGCCGCGTGCGATACGTTCATGGGCATCGGCAACACGATGACCTCGGGCTCGCTCACGATGGCGGCACCAGGTCGGCGGCCGCGAGCAGGGCGGCCACGGCTACGGGATCCAGACCGACTGACTCGATGGTTTCGGCCAGCAGTTCCACCTCGGTACGTCGAGGTGCCATGAAGCGTCGGACCGGCATGGCCACGCCGTCGAGCGAAGCCGCAACCATGACGGCTTCCGCCTCGGCAGACACCACGACCTCGAGGGCCGTGCCACGTCGTCGGGCGAACAACTCGACGGTGAGCGTCGTGCCGGCGGGCATGCTCGATGCCATCGGGCTCAGCCTTACGCCGACCCGCCGACGCCCAACGCGGAGCTCGCCCACCAGCGCCAGCCCCAGGTCATCGTCCGGTCCTGGCCCGGTGACGCCGACGCCGGCCCCGATGGTGCCCGGGCTCGCCCGCAGCGGCGCCGCGACGACCATGCCCAGACGTGATGCCAGCCAGCCCACGTGGTACAGCGGCTTGATCAAATTCGTGCCGCGTGCACCCGATCCCGAGTGGGCGGCATAGCGCACGCTGATGTCGGTGATGCCGGTGAGAAATGGCCGCAACTCGGGACGGTCGAAGCTCGACGCGATTGCCTCACGCCAGCGCGACTGCCGGATCATCGCGAAGTCGGAGATGGCGAGCGACTCGGTGCTCGACTGATGGTCGGCGACGACGCGAGCCAGCGCCCGAAGGCGATCGAGCCCGTCACCCGACCACTGTGAGCCGTCCACCACGAGGCGATCGGCCATGTCCAGCATGTCCCGGGCCTGGCGCGTGCCGAGGGGCGGATCCCCCGGCCACCAGACCGTCACCGGCAGATCGTGGACCAGGAGGGGCGCGACGATAGCGGCGACGTGGCGTCCGGTCTCGCCGCCCGCAACGAGATCGATGAACTCGGCGCAGGTCTCTGCGGCATCGGGCCGGGGCAGAACGCAGTGCGCCTGGATGTGCGCATCGAGCCACGACGGACCGTCCGGATCGGCGCTCGAGACGATCAGGGTGCGTGAGGGGTGCCGGCCGGTCAGCATCCGGATCACCGCCGCGGCACGTGCCCCGATCTCCGGCTGCCGGGCGATCACCACCAGGTTGAGGACGCTCGTCCGGGCGGCGATCCGCCGCTCCGGGTCGCCGTCGTCACCCGTCGTTGTCAGCGGCGCGGAGGACCAGACCTTGGCGAGTTCCGCTTCGATCCCGGCGAGAGAATTGGTGCGCGACGACCAGCGAAGAACGGGTTGTCCGACCATGGGCGCGTCCTGGATCCCGATCTCTTCCATGGTCGTGGTCAGATCCGGCGCCAGCGGCGCCCGTCTCGCTCGATCAGGGCATCGGCGGCATCGGGGCCCCACGTGCCCGCGGCGTAGTTCGGCATCTCGGGCGCGGGGCCATCGACCCAGGTCTCGACGATCGGCGTTGCGATGGACCAGGCTGCTTCGACCTCGTCCGCGCGCGTGAACAGCGAGGCGTCTCCGAGCATGGCATCGAGGATCAGGGTCTCGTAGGCATCGGGGCTGTCCACCGAGAACGCGGATCCGTAGGTGAAGTCCATCGTCACGGTCCGGATGTCGAGGCCCAGGCCAGGCACCTTCGAGCCGAACCGCAGCAGGATTCCCTCATCGGGCTGGATCCGGATGGCGAGCAGGTTGGGCTCCGGGTCCACCGCCGCATCCTGGAACAACCGATGCGGGACCTGCTTGAACTGGATGGCGATCTCGGTCGCGCGCTTGGGCAGCCGCTTGCCGGTTCGGAGATAGAACGGGACGTCGGACCAGCGCCAGTCGTCGACCTGGAAGCGGGCCGCCAGGAACGTCTCGGTCTCCGATTCGGGGTCGACTTCACGCTCCTGCCGATAGCCCTTGACGGCCTCGGCGGCAACCCAGCCCGGACCGTACTGGCCGCGAACCACATTGACCGCGACGTCGGCGCGCGTCGGGGGCTGGATCGCGCGGAGGACCTTGAGCTTCTCGTCCCGGAGGGCGTCGGCCTCGAATGTCGCCGGCGGCTCCATCGCCACGAGCGTGAGGAGCTGGAGGAGGTGGTTCTGGACCACGTCCCGGGTCGCGCCGGTCTCCTCGTAGAACGAGCCGCGCTCCTCGACCCCGATGGACTCGGCCATTGTGATCTGCACGTGATCGACATACCGGCGGTTCCAGAGCGGCTCGAAGATCCCGTTGCCGAACCGGAAGACCATCAGGTTCCGGACGGTCTCCTTGCCGAGGTAGTGGTCGATGCGGTAGACCTGCGACTCGCGGAAGACCCGGCCGACCTCGCGGTTGAGCTTCTTCGCCGAGTCGAGGTCCCGCCCGAACGGCTTCTCGATGACGATCCGCCGCCAGCCGCCGCCGTGTACCTCGTGATCCAGGCCGCACCGTCCGAGCTGGGCCACGATCACCGGAAACGCCGATGACTGGGTCGCGAGGTAGAAGAGGCGATGGCCCTGCGTGCCGTACTCGGCATCGATCCCGTCGAGGCGCGCGGCGAGTCGATCGAAGGCCAAATCGTCGCCGAAGTCACCCTGGTGGTACGAGATCCGACTGAGGAACTGGGCGCCGACTTCGGCATCCAGCCTGACCCGGCTGTACTGCTCCAGCGACTTCGCGATCTCCGCCCGGAATGTCTCATCGTCGTAGGGCCGCCGCCCGACGGCGACGAGCTGCCAGTCCTGAGGCAGCAGGTTGGTACGCCAGAGCTGGGCAAGCGCCGGGAACACCTTGCGATGCGACAGGTCCCCGGTGGCCCCGAACAGGACCATGACGTGCGGATCCGGGACCCGCTCCAGGCGCAGCCCCTCGCGGAGCGGATTCGCGTCCACCTTCGGCGCCCGCCGGCGTTTGCCGCCGCGCTCGAGGCGCTCCTCGCGGATCGTGCGGGGCCCCGATGGTGCGGGGCTCGCGGCTCGTGCCACGTCAGCTGTTCTTGACCGCGTGTCCGCCGAACTCGTTGCGGAGCGCCGCGAGGACCTTGGCACCATAGCTGTCGTCCTGGCGCGAACGGAACCGCGTCTGCAGCGCGATCGTGATGACCGGCGCCGGGACATCGCGATCGATCGCCTCCTGGACGGTCCAGCGGCCCTCGCCGGAATCGGCGACCCAACCCTTGAGGTGCTCGAGGTCCTGGCCCTGGCCTTTGTAGGCGAGCCCGAGCAGTTCGAGTAGCCAGCTGCGGACGACGCTGCCGTGCATCCAGTTGTCTGCGATCGCCGCAAGGTCGAGGTCGTACTCCGAGGCGTGGAGGATCTCGAATCCCTCCGCGTACGACTGCATCATTCCGTACTCGATCCCGTTGTGGATCATCTTCACGTAGTGGCCGGCGCCGGGCGGGCCCGCATGAATGTAACCGCCGTCGGGCGCGAGGCTCAGGAAGACCGGCTCCAGGGGCGTCACCGCGGCCTTGTCACCGCCGACCATCAGGCAGAAGCCGACCTTCAAGCCCCAGATCCCGCCGGACACGCCGGCATCGACGTACTGCACGCCCTGCTTCGTGAGGTCCGCGTGACGCCGGACGTCGTCGTGGAAGTTGGTATTGCCGCCGTCGACGATCGTGTCGCCCGGCTCGAGGTGCTCCATCAGCTCCGCGATCTGGGCCTCGGTGGCGTCGCCCGCCGGGACCATGATCCAGACCGTTCGAGGCTTCTCGAGCTTGCCCACGAGCTCCGCGATCGAGAACGACGGTTCGGCTCCCTCGGTCGCGAGCTCCTGGGTCTTCTCGGGGCTGCGGTTGTAGGCCACGATCTGGTGGCCGTCCTGCATCAGCCGGCGGCACATGTTCGCCCCCATCCGGCCAAGTCCGATGAACCCGATGCGCATGTCGCGACGCCTCCGATGCAGGTGGCGGCGCGACTGATGTGCGGTCGCCGACCTTGCACCAAGTCTACGCGCGGACCGTTCCTGCGCAGAAGCGGCATGGCCTGAGGCTGCGAGGTACTCCCTGGGCAGCCCCCGCGCCCGCTGGTTCCTGCCCGGCGCGCCCGCCTGCGTGGCATCCGGCGCGCCAAGCGTGGCAGCGTTGGGGTCCAGCGCGTCTGGCGTGGCAGCGCGTCGCCCCGCCGCCCGGGCTCCGCGACCGACCCTCAGGCGTCGAGCGCCTTGGCGAAGGCTCGCTCCAGCATCGCGAGGTCGGCATCACGGTCGTTGCCCAGCCGCAAGCGAAGGGTCGGGAGGTCATGCGATGAGATGGCACCTGCATCGCCCTGCGCCTGGGCATCGATGAGGCCGCCGAACGTATACGGCCAGCCGGGAATGTCGCGATCGAGCGGATGAGCCGAGATCAACTGAACGAACCAGCCCGTAGCCGCTCCTCCCTTGTGCAACTGGCCGGTCGAGTGGAGGAAGCGTGGCCCGTAGCCGGAGGTCGTGGCCATGCCGGTTCGGTCGCGGACCAGGGCGCGGATCCGCTCGAAGGTCGCATCGGCCGCGTCGTTCGGGGCGATGAACGCCTGGATCGCCATGTACCGGCCCGCGCGCGGATCGCTCCTGAGTCCGGCTCGGATCGCTTCGATGAGCACGTCCTGCCCGACTGACTCGATGTCGAGCGGGCGCATCGGATCGTCGACCGAGGCGGCACCCGGGCGCAAGCGGTCGTCGGCCGAGTCGGCACCCGGGCGCAAGCGGTCGTCGGCCGAGTCGGCACCCGAGGCGGCACCCGGGCGCCCATCGGCACCCGCGCGCCCGGCGGCGGTGCCCATGGTCGCGAGCAACTGGCGGGTCAATTCCTTCGCTTCCTCGACATTCGGCTGATCGAATGGGTCGATGCCGAGGACCGCGCCCGCGAACGCCGTCGCGACTTCCCAGCGGATGAACTCGGCGCCGAGGTCCATCGGGTCATCGATCGTCAGGCGGATCACGGGGTGCCCGGCCGCGGCCAGGACATCGAGCAGGCCCTGGGATGGATCCGGCGCGTCGGCCAGGGTCAGCGAAACGAATACGCGATCCGCGCCATACGACTCAGCCGCCCCCAGCGGTTCCTGATCGACCGGAACGATGCCCACGCCGTGCTTGCCCGTCGATTCCGCCACCAGTTGCTCGGCCCAGGCACCGAAGCTCGCGATGTCGGGGTCCATCACGAAGGTCAGCTTGTCCCGACCGCCGCGCGCCAACACGCCGAGGGTGATTCCCAGGAGCAGACCCGGGTTCTGTTGCGGCTCCGGCTCACGGCACGCGGCCACCATCATCGAGGCGGAAGCCAGCAGCGGATCCAGGTCGAGTCCAATCAATGAAGCAGGCACGAGGCCGACGTACGAGAGGGCGGCGTAGCGGCCCCCGATGTCGGGGGGATTGAGGAATACCTCGCGAAGCTCGTCGTGGTGCGGGATCGCTCCGACGCTCTTTCCCGGATCGGTGATGGCGACGATGAACTCGCCGGGATGCTGCGAGGAGCCGGCCACCGTCAGCGCTTCTGCGACGCGGGCCCAGGCATCGGCGAGGAACGCGAGGGGTTCGGTGGTCGTGCCCGACTTCGATGCCACGATCCACAGGGTCGAGAGCGGGTCGAGGTCGTCGACGATGGCGGCAACGGCTGCTGGATCGGTGGAATCGAGGACCCGGAGATCGAGGTACCCCTCGGCGGTGCCGAAGGTCCGATGAAGGACCTCCGGGGCCAGGCTCGAGCCGCCCATCCCCATCACGACGGCCGTCCGGAAGCCCGCCACCCGAATGCCGTCGCCAAAGCCCTCGAGTGCCGGAATCTGATCGGTGAAATGGGCCGGCGCATCGAGCCACCCGAGGCGATCCGCGATGGAACGCTGGACCTCGGGGTCGTCAGACCAGAGGGTCACGTCGCGGTCCATCAGGCGCTCGGCCCAGCTGTTCCGTCGCGCGTGATCGGCCACGGCCATCACGGACTCCTCGTCGGTCGACGACAGGCGAAGGTCGAATTCGGCGCTCATGACTCCACCTCTGTCGCAACTCCGAACGTCGCGGGACTGCACCTCAAGTCTACCCGCGAGCGCCGATCTACCCGGCGGGCGCCGACCGACCTCATCCGGAGGCGTCCACCCGACGTATGCTGCGCTTGCGCGTGCACGAATAATCGAGGGTGGAGATGGTTGCAGCAGTTTCCGGCATGCCGGGCGGCCCGAGTGGTTCGGGCTATCCCGTGCATCTGACGATCGATCGAAACCAGACGGTCAATCGCCTGTGGGGAATCCCGTTCTTCGGCCTGCTGGTGCGGTGGATCCTGCTCATCCCCCACTGGCTGATCCTCGCCGTCCTCGGGACCATCGGCGCCCTGTCGGTGCTGATCTCATGGATCCCGGTGCTCTTCCTCGGGCGGATGCCGGCGACGTTGTTCGATCTGTACGCGATGACGTACCGATGGGGTGTGCGCGTCGTCGCCTACGCCGTCCTGATGACCGACGCCTATCCGCCGTTTTCACTCAGCACGCCTTACGCCGTCGACCTGATCGTCGAGCCTCGCTCGAGCATCAATCGCCTCTGGGGGATTCCCTGGTTCGGCTTTGTCGCGCGCGAGATCGCCCTGATTCCGCACTTGATCGTCCTGTTCTTCCTGGGGATCGCGGTCTACGCCCTGATGTTCGTCATGTGGATCCCCGTCCTCGTGAACGGGCGATTTCCCCAGGTCGGCTATGACCTGTTCGGCGGCTATCTCCGGATGACCTCGCGCGTCTCGCTCTGGCTCCTGCTGATGCCGATGCCGTACCCGCCGTTCGGCCCGAGCGAGTAGCAGCCGGTCGACGCAGGGCACCGGATCTCCTGAGGCGCGAGCGCCTCCGAGGCGCCGTCCCGCCGGCCCCCGCGGGGTATGGGCCTCCGATCAGCCTTCGGCCGCCTCGATGGCGAGGACCTTGTTGAGGCGTCGGACGTGCCGCGGCTCGCCCGAGAACTTCGCCGCGAGGAACGCCACCGCGGCCTCGAAAGCCGGCTCCGAGCCGATGACGCGTGACCCGAGCGTGAGGACGTTCATGTCGTCGTGCTCGACGCCCTGGTGCGCCGAATAGGTGTCGTGACAGACGGCGGCGCGGACGCCATGGATCTTGTTGGCCGCTACGGACGCGCCGACCCCGGAGCCGCAGACGAGGATCCCTCGCTCGACGTCGCCGTCGCGGACCGCGTGCCCGAGCCGCGCGGCGAAGTCGGGATAGTCGTCCGTGGGATCTGATCCGTCGCCACCGAGGTCGATCAGCTCATGCCCCACGCCGGCCGCGCCAATCCGGCCGAGCAACTCGTCCTTAAGCGCGGCGCCGGCATGATCGGCCGCGAACCCGATCCGCATCACCCGGCCACGTGATCGGCGGTCCGGGCCAGTCCACGGGGCTGGTGCCCGGGATCGAGGGTCGCGACGCGCCCGAGCCGCTCGCCCGCGGCTACCCGCCGGGCGACTTCCGTCACGCGTTCCGTCGTGAACCCGAAGTGCTCGAAGATCGTCGGCGCCGGCGCGGACGCCCCGAAGTGGTCGATCCCGATGATCGCGCCAGCGTCGCCCGCGTAGCGCTCCCAGCCGAGGGAAATGCCCATCTCGATCGTGACCCGAGCCGTGACGGCCGGCGGCAGCACGGCGTCCCGATACGCCGAATCCTGGGCATCGAACCGTTCCCAGCAGGGGAGCGAGACCACCCGCGCCGGCGTTCCTTCCGCCTCGAGGGCCTCTGCCGCGCCCATCGCCAGCTGCAATTCGGAACCCGTCGCGATGAGGATGATCGCCGGGGCGCCGCCGCCCGCCTCGGTCGAGGCGCGTCGCAGGACGTACCCACCGCGCCGCAGTCCCTCGCGGCCCAGCTCCGCGGTGCCGGGCAGCGTCGGAAGCTTCTGCCGGGTCAGCGCCAGGGCCACCGGGCCGTCGCGTCGTTCCACGGCGAGTGCCCACGCCGCGGCGGCCTCGTTGGCATCACCGGGACGGACGAACCACAGGTTCGGGATGGCGCGCAGGGCCGCGTAGTGCTCGACCGGCTGGTGCGTCGGACCGTCCTCGCCGAGGCCAACCGAATCATGCGTCCAGACGTAGATGACGTGGAGGCCCGCAAGGGCGGCCAACCGGACCGAGCCCCGCATGTAGTCGCTGAAGGTGAGGAAGGTCGCGGCGTAGGGGATGAAGCCGCCGTGGTACGCGATCCCGTTGGCGATGCCGCCCATCGCGTGCTCGCGAACGCCGAACCGCAGGTTGCGCCCAGCGGCCTCGACCTCGAAGTCACCGGCTCCCTTGATGTCGGTCAGGTTCGATTCGGACAGATCGGCGGCGCCGCCGAACAGCTCCGGCACGGAATCGGCAAGCGCAGCGATCGCCTGCTGGCTGGCCTGGCGGGTGGCGAAGTCCTCGCCGAGGGCGTAGCTCTTGAGCCCAGCGTCCCAGTCGTCCCGCAGGTCGCCGGCCAACCTGCGGCGTAGCTCGGTCGCTTCGGCCGGGTACGCGTCCGCGTAGCGGGCCATCCGCCCTTCCCAGTCGGCGACGAGTGCCTGGCCCTCGGGAATGGCGGCGCGGAAGACGTCGAGCGCCTCGTCGGGTACCAGGAACTGCGCCTCCGGATCCCAGCCGTAGGCCTCCTTGGTGAGGCGGACCTCTTCTGGGCCGAGGGGTGATCCATGGGCCTTCTGGCTGTCGTGCTTGCTCGGGCTCCCGAAGCCGATGTGCGTGCGGACGGCGATGATCGACGGCCGCGCATCTCGATGCGCCTCGGCGATGGCCGCGGCAATCGCCCCAACGTCGTTGCCGTCCTCGACCCGCGCGGTCTGCCAGCGATACGCCTCGAACCGGGCCAGGACGTCCTCGGACCAGGCCATGTCCGTCGGTCCGTCGAGCTGGATGTGGTTGTCGTCATACAGGACGATGAGCTTGCGCAGCATCAGGTGACCGGCCAGGCTCGCCGCCTCGGACGCGATGCCCTCCTGGAGGTCCCCGTCACTGGCCAGCCCGTACGTCCAATGATCGACGACGTCATGCCCTGGCCGATTGAACTCATGAGCGAGCCGGCGCTCGGCGATCGCCATGCCCACGGCATTCGTGAAGCCCTGCCCGAGCGGACCCGTGGTCGCCTCCACGCCCGCCGTCAGCCCGTACTCGGGGTGGCCCGGCGTGCGCGAGCCCCACTGCCGGAACGACATCAGGTCTTCGAGCGACACGTCGTAGCCCGTCAGGTGAAGGAGCGAGTACAGGAGCATCGATGCGTGCCCCGCGGACAGGACGAATCGATCCCGATCCGGCCAGGCGGGATCGGTGGGCGCGTGGCGCAGGAATCGTGTCCACAGGGCGTAGGCCATCGGTGCCGCGCCCATCGGCGCACCCGGGTGGCCGGAGTTCGCTTTCTGCACGCCATCGATCGACAGCGTCCGAATCGTGTTGATCGCGAGGCGATCGAGATCGGGGGTCAGGTCAGGCATCGAAGTGATCCTACCAACGCAGGGCACGACACCGATACCATGCTCGCATGCCCGTCGCCCAGAAGCCTCGCGTCCTCGTGCTCGGCGACCTCGTTCTCGATGTGGTGCTCGCCCCGGAGCGCGCGATCGAGAGCGGTACGGATGTGCCCGGGAGCGTCGGTATCCGGCAGGGTGGATCGGCCGCGAACACGGCCCGCTGGCTGGCCCGGCTCGGCATCGACGTCCAGCTGGTGTGCGCCGTCGGACGAGATGGGGCGGGTCGAAGCCTCGTGTCCCAGCTGGAAGCGGACGGTGTCCGCGTTCGAGCGGCCCGTATTGCCGGCCAACGCACGGGTCGGGTCGGCGTCCTTGTGGCGCCCAACGGCGAGCGATCGTTCGTGGCGGATCGACGCGCGGCGCTCGCCCTGCGGCCGGACCACCTCAAGGACGAATGGTTCGCTCGCCTGGACCTGGTCCATATGCCGGCGTACTCGCTGATGGGTGAGCCGATTGCCGCGGCGGCGCGGACCGCGGTGGCCATGGCACGGGCAATATCGGGCGCCGAGGTTTCCCTCGACCTGTCGTCGATCGGGCCGCTGCTGGCGGAAGGGCGTCGAGCGGCCCGCGAGCTCGTCGCGTCGGTCAAGCCCGACGTCCTGTTCGCGACCGAAGCGGAGGTCGAGGCGTTCCTTGGGCGGAATGCCGGTGACGGCATCCTCGATCACGCGGCGATTGCCGTGATCAAGCAGGGATCCCGCGGCGCGCGGGTGGTGGCTCGCGGCGCCGCCGCCGAGCCGTTGCGCTTTGACGTCGCGACACCGCAGGTGACGGTCGCCGACTCAACCGGTGCCGGCGACGCGTTCAGTGCGGGGTTCATTGCCGGCTGGCTGACCGCTCGCGCGGCCGGTCGACAGGCGCCGGACGCGCTCCATCGCGCGACCATCGCCGGCCATCGCGTCGCTGCGCGCCAACTCACCACCTCGAAGACGGAGCTCCCGCCGGGATGACGGCATCCCTTCGCGATCGCCTGACGATTGCCCCGGAAATCAACCACGCTCTCGCGACCGGGCGGCCAGTCGTCGCGCTCGAATCAACGCTCATCAGTCATGGGCTGCCGTATCCGCAGAACGTCGAGGTCGCCCGCGCCTCCGAGGCGGCCGTCCGCGAATCCGGCGCGGTGCCCGCAACGATCGCGATCCGGGATGGCCGGATCCTCGTGGGCCTGGACGACGTGGCGCTCGAGGAGCTGGCCACGGCGCCGTCGGGGAGCATGCTGAAGGCGGCGCGGCCGAGCCTGTCGGCGGCCCTGACGCGCGAGGGATGGTCCGCGACCACGGTTTCGGCCACGATGATCGCCGCTCACGCCGCCGGCATCCGGGTCTTCGCGACCGGCGGGATCGGCGGGGTCCACCGCGGGGCGCTTGGCGGTCGGGACGCGGTCCATCCACCCACGTTTGACATCTCCTCGGATCTCGAAGAGCTCGCCCGGACGCCGATGGTCATCGTGTGCGCCGGGCCGAAGGCCATCCTCGACGTTCCCGCCACGCTCGAGGTTCTCGAGACGCGCGGCGTCCCGGTCGTGGCCGTCGGACAGGTCGATCTCCCGGGATTCACGGCCCGTTCTGCGGGCATCAGGGCACCGTGGAGCGTCCCCGATATCCCGGCTGCTGCTGCCCTGGCAGAGGCGCACATCGCGCTCGGGATCGGCAGCAGCATCGTGATCTGCGTGCCGGTGCCCGCCGACGTCGCCCTGCCGGATGACGTTGCCCGGGCCGTCGCCGAGCGCGCGGCACGCGAAGCCGATGAGGCCCGCGTGCATGGTCCGGCGCTCACGCCCTGGCTCCTCGCCCGAATTGCGGAGATCACCGATGGCGCGTCCATCCGTGCGAATACGGCCCTGATCATCAACGATGCCCGCGTGGCCGGCCAGATCGCGCTCTGGCTGGCGCACCTGCCGCAATGATCGAGGGCCTGCTCGAGCCCGGCAGCGAGATCTATTCCCTGCTCGGCAACCTCGTTGTCGTTTCGGTCCTGATGACCGGGCTCTGGCTGGTGTCGATCCTCGTTCGGGACGCCTCGATCGTCGACATCTTCTGGGGCATGGCTTTCATCGCGATCATCTGGGCGCAGTACGCCCAGTCGTGGCTGATGCAGGGACCGGCCTGCGGCGACAACTGCGCCCAACCGTGGCCGCCGGCGACCGCGCTGATCGTCCCGGTTCTCGTCACGGTCTGGGGCCTGCGCCTGTCCTTCTACCTCGCGTGGAGAAACCTGGGCAGGGGCGAGGACTTCCGCTACGTCCGCATGCGGGAACGGTTCGGATCCAGGTTCCCCCTGATCAGCCTGATCGTCGTCTTCCTGCTCCAGGGCCTCCTCGCCTGGGTCGTCGCGCTGCCGGCACAGGTTGCGACCCGGACCCTGGAGCTGGACCCATGGTCACCCATCGCGGTCGCAGGCATCGCGCTGTGGGCCGTCGGCCTCGCCTTCGAGACGATCGGAGACCTCCAACTGGCGAGCTTCAAGCGCGATCCCCAGAACCAGGGCCAAGTGATGGACCGCGGCCTCTGGCGCTGCACCCGCCACCCGAACTTTTTCGGTGACTTCTGCGTGTGGTGGGGCATCTTCCTGATCGCCGCATCGATCGGTGCCTGGTGGACGGTGATCGGGCCGATCCTGATGTCGATTCTCCTCATCCGCGTGTCGGGCGCGGGGCTGCTGGAGCAGACGATCGGCGAACGTCGGCCCGGCTACGTCGACTACGCCCGACGGACGAGCGGCTTCTTTCCACGGCCACCGCGCCCATGAACGAGGCGATCCCGCCGTTCGCGATCGAGGTGGACGCGGTTCGCCGTGTCTACGCGGCCAAACCCGCGCCCGTCGTCGCCCTCGAGGGGATCGACCTGCGGGTGGAACCAGGCGAATTCTTCGGTCTGCTCGGTCCGAACGGTGCCGGCAAGACCACGCTCATCAAGATCCTCACGACGCTCCTGCTGCCCTCGTCAGGCCATGCCCGTGTCTTTGGCTTCGATGTCGAGCGGGACACGAAGAAGATCCGCAGGATCATGAACATGGTCGCCGGCGGCGAGCAGTCGGGGTACGGGATCCTCACCGTCCGCGAGCAGCTCTGGATGTTCACCCAGTTCTACGGCCTGACGGGGGGCGACGGCTGGCGGCGCGTCGACGAGCTCATCGAGGCGGTGGGCCTCGCCGAGCAGCGGCTCCAGCGGGTCAGCACGCTCTCGACCGGGCAGCGCCAGAAGATGAACCTCGCCCGCGGGCTGCTCAACGATCCCTGGATCCTCTTCCTCGACGAGCCGACGCTCGGGTTGGACGTATCGGCCGCCCGGTCGCTGCGCGAGCTCATCGTCAATTGGAAGCACGCCGTGCCGGGCCGGACGATCCTCATCACCACGCACTACATGGCCGAGGCCGACGAGCTGTGCGATCGGATCGCCATCGTCGATCGCGGTCGGATCCTGGCCATCGGGTCTCCAGAGGAGTTGAAGCGCCGCGTTCAACGAGAGTCGATCTTCCGGCTGGAGCTTGACCACCTCGTCGGTGGCGCGGCCGCGATTGCCAGGCTCCCCGGTGTCGTCAGCGCGAGCGAGGCGGCCGTCGGCCCGGAAGCCGGAGCTCGCCAGACGGTGGTCATGAACCTCGTCCTCGAGGACGACGGTGCCCTCGGCCAGGTCGTCGGTGCCCTCGCCCGTACGGGATCCGAGATCCTCGGGCTACGGAAGTCGGAACCGACGCTCGAAGACGTCTTCGTGGAGCTGGTCGGCCGGGGCTTCGCCGAGTCAGATTTGGACGCAGCCGAGGCATCGGCCTGATGGCCGCGCCGATCGATTTCGTCGGACGTTCGGGTTCTGGTCCCCGCGAGGCCGCCGATTGGAGCCGTCGCCAGGAACTGATGACCGACCTTCGATCCGTCCGTGGACGTGCCTACCCGCGAATCATCGGGCTCATGCGTGAGCCGTCGTGGGTGCTGTTCGAGATCCTTCTGCCCTTCCTCTCGACGTCGGCGTTCGTGTTCGTCTACCGGGCCATCGGCGCGCCGCAGGCCTACGTCGGGTTCGTGGTCCTGGGCGGAGCACTGACGGCGTTCTGGCTGAACGTCATCTGGATGATGGCGAACCAGCTCTGGTGGGAGAAGAGCCAGGGCAACCTGGAGCTGTACTTCGCGGCGCCGATGCACTTCATGTCGATCCTGTTCGGGATGGCCCTTGGCGGCATGTTCATGAGCTCGACCCGAGCGCTCGCCGTGCTGCTCATCGCGGGCACGCTCTTCGGTGTCACCTTCAGCGTCGATCAGTGGGCCCTCCTGGTCAGCGTGTTCGTGTTGACCCTGGGTGCGCTGTATGGGCTTGGGATGGTCCTGGCGAGCCTGTTCCTGGTCTGGGGCCGCGAGGCCTGGCACCTGGGCCAGATGCTCACCGAGCCGGTCTATTTCGTGTCCGGGCTGAACTTCCCGGTCGCCCGGCTTGGGTTCCTCGGCGCCCTGTCGGTCGCGTTCATCCCGCTCGCCACCGGCCTCGACGCCATGCGCCAGCTGGTGTTCGCGGATGCCCCGTTTCCCGTCGGGACGCCGGCTCCGCTCGTCGAGGTCGCGATCCTCGGGCTGATGACGGTCGTGTCAATCGTCGGCGCGCGCTGGATGCTGATCACGATGGAACGACGGGCGCGGCGCGACGGTCGGTTGTCGGTGCGCTGGCAATGACCGCGGCGGCCGCCCCGGCTCCCGGACCCGACCCATCCCACCGTGCCGCCGTGGCACGCTTTGACTTCGCGAAGGCCGAGGGGCGCGGGATCCAGGACTTCCTTCGAACCTTCGCCGTCGCGGTTCGCCTCGGCTGGCAGCTCGAGGCCAACTGGACCGACCCGTTCCTGTTCTTCATCTACTCCGTCGCCAAGCCGGTCAGTTCCGCGCTGATCCTCGTGGTCATGCTCGAGGTGATCGGTGGCGAGGCAGGACGTGATTTCCGCCCGTTCGTGGTCGTCGGGAGCGCGCTGTGGGCCTTCGTCGTCAGCGGCATCGCCGGGCTCGCCTGGTCGATCCTCGAGGACCGCGAGCGCTACCGGGTCCTGAAGTACGTGTACGTGAGTCCGAGCGATTTTCTGACCGTCCTGATCGGGCGCGGCGTCGCCCGGCTCGGGGTCGGCCTGGCTGGCGCGGTCATCACCCTCGTGGTCGGCGTCACGGCGCTGGGCGTGCCCTTTGATCCCGCGACCGTGGACTGGCTGCTCCTTGCAGCCGTGTTCGTCCTCGGCCTCGGCTCGATCATCGGTGTCGGCCTCCTCATGGCCGGGATCGTGATCCAGACGCGCCAGGAATCGTGGAGCTATCCGGAGGCGTTCGCGGGCGCGATCTTTCTCGTGGCGGGCGCCGTGTTTCCGCTCGGCGTTCTGCCGGCACCCGTCCAGGTGATCGGCCTGCTCACCCCGTTGAGCTGGTGGATTGCCGGGGTTCGTCGGGCGTTGTTCGTGGATGGCCCGGGTTCGATAGGGGGCGAAGGAACAGTATTCGCCAGCCTGTTCGGTCATCCCCAGCCCTCGCCGGCGGAGATCGTTCTCGCCTTGCTCGCCACGGGGGCCCTCGTTACACTCGGCGCAGTGGCCGTGTTCCGGATCAGCGACCGGCGCGCGAAGCAGGCGGGTCTGTACGATCGAACGACTGGCTCCTAGGGGCCGCGACATCCCGCGTAGACCAGGGAGAATCGATGCGCATCTATGAGGGCAGTCCCCGCCAGGATTTCGAGGAGGTCCTCCGCTCCGTCGGCGCCTACCTCGATCAGCGCGGGATGAAGGACGTGATCGTCATGGAGGCGCCGGACGGGTTCATCGTCCAGGGCCTGGCTCGAGTCGGGTCATCGGCGAGCACGTGGTCGGAAGCCATCGGCCAGATGACGAAGGAGACCATGACCTTCCTGGACGAGGACATCGGGAAGTTCATGGACGAGTCGGTCGCCCGCCGCGGAACGGGTCCGCAGGCGCTGCTGCCGCCACCCGGACGATACGAGCACGCCTTTCGGGTCATCGGTCACTACATCGACGAGCAGAAGCCCAAGGACATGTTCTTCTTCGAGCAGGACGGGGCGTTTGTCCTGCGGCTGCACGTGGTGAGCCAGAACAGCGACCACCACACGCTCGCGGAGTTCACGCGCGATGACGTCGAGGCGCTCATCGCCCGAGGGCCGACGTTCCGACTGCCACCCAGACCAACAGGCCAGCAGGACCACTGATCGCCCATCGCCGCAGCAGGGGGAAGCAACATGCGTGCACTCAAGACCGTAGCGATGGCCCTGGGGGTCACCCTCGGCGCGCTCGTGGTCATCCCGCTCATCGTTCTCGCCGGGTTGTTCGTCTGGTTGAAGCTGACCGAGGAAACGGACGAGGATTCACTCGATCTTGACCAGGACGGCGCCTGATCGATTCGGCCCACGCGCCCAACGCCACCGAAACGCCCGCCAGCCACCCGGCGGGCGTCGTTCTGTCCGCGCCCTCGAGCAACCGACCGCCGGGTCGCCGTCGCGTCGACCGGGAATGGTGGTCAGGTTGCCGATGGCCTTTCGGCGCGTCGCGGTCCGCCTCCTCGGCTAGCTTGCTCTTGTCGATTTGATCTCCGAGCGAAACGAATCGGGTTGCGTCGACGCCATACCCTGCAGATCCGGCCATAGGCGCCGGCAACCTGTGAGGGACCGTGAGCGGACGGGAGCTTGTCGAGCTGGCACAGCGAGGCGATCACGACGCCTTCGCCGTGCTCGCCACGGCGGCGTCTGCCCGCCTCGATGCGGCCGCCCGCCTGATCCTTCGGGACCGCGAGCTCGCGCGCGATGCGGTCCAGAACGCGCTGGTGCGCGCCTGGCGAGACCTGCCCAGGCTTCGTGATCCGGACCGGTTCGATGCCTGGCTTCACCGCCTGCTCGTGAATGCCTGCCTCGATGAGGCCCGCCGGCGCCGGCGACGCCCCGCTGAGGTGGAGATGCTTCCCACTGACATGTATTCATCGGCCGGAGAGGTGCATCACCTCGATGACCGCGATCTCGTGGAACGAGCCCTCGGTCGCCTCGAGCCGGAGAACCGGGCTCTGGTCGTCCTCCACTACTACCTGGGCTACCCGGTTCCGGCCGCGGCTGCGTCGCTCGGTATGTCGCTCCCGGCCGCGAAGTCCCGGTTGCACCGGGCGCTCGAAGCCATGCGTCATGCCCTGACATCCGAATTCACTGGTCCTGCCGAGCCCGAAGGAGGCCGAATCTCATGACGGCCTTCCTCGGCTTCGACCCGTTCGAGCGGAGGATCTCCGACGCCTTCGAGGAGATCACCGACGCTCGACGCCCCGACTACCTCGACGACATCCTCCAGCTGACCGCGCGGACATCACAGCGGCCGCGCTGGTCCTTCCTCGAAAGGTGGCTTCCCGTGGATCTCGCTGCGCCCAGGCCGACGGCCCTGATGGGCGTCCGGCTGGGTCCCATTCTCCTGCTCATCGCAATCGCTCTGGTCCTTGCCGCGCTGGCCGCCGCATATGTCGGCTCACAGCGGACTCCGCTGCCGTTTGGGCCGGCCGCAAACGGGCTGATCGCGTACCCGAAGGACGGTGCCCTGTACGTTCGGAACACGCTCGACGCAGACGGGCGTCTCATTGTCCGGGGCGAGGGGACGGTATCGACACCCTACTTCTCGCCCGACGGCAAACTGGTCGCGTACATCGAGACGATCGCGCGAATCGACCACCTCATGGTGGCCAGCCCCGATGGCTCGAATTCCCGGGAAATCCTCAAACTCCCTGTGGGCGACTTTAACGCGGTCTGGAGGCCGGATAGCCGTGCCTTTGCCGTTGTCGTTCAGGCCAACCTGAGCCCGCGCCTATCGATCGTGCCGATCGACGGCTCTGCTCCGACCTCGATCGAACTTGGCTCGGCGCTGCCGACGACTGATCTCGCATGGCGCCCACCGGACGGGTTGGACCTGCTGGTACGTGGAGTACGGGAAGACCGGACGGTCGACCTTTTCCTCGTGCCGGGTGATGGGTCGCCCGTACACGCCATCGGGCTCCGGAGCGACCTGCTCTTCGGCACCGACTGGGACAATTCGGGCCCTGCCTGGTCGCTCGATGGGACCCGGATCGCCTATAACCAGGTCGAGAAGGATCCTAAGACGGGCATCACCCAGTTTCGATTGCACATCGTCAATGCGGATGGGACCGGAGACCAAGCTCTGCCGGGTCCGACCGACCCAAACGTCATGGAGTCATGGCCTGCATTCGCGCCCGATGGACGGACCATCCTCGTCCATCGCTGGACGTGGAAGTCCAACAACGGCGGTGAAGGGTGGGTCGCGGTCATGCCAGCGGACGGCTCCCGTCCGGCTCGAGACATCGGCCCACGGATCCCCGGTGGCGAAGACACGGGCCTCATCAAGACCTGGTCTCCGGATGGGACGCGTGTCCTCATGCGTTCGGACAACACCCATGAAGCCTTCTCGATCGACCCGATGAACGGGACGTTCGAGCTCCTTGCCTGGACGAGCGATCTGCCTGATTGGCAGCGCGTCCAGCGCTGAACCCGAACGGCAATCGGTTGCCCGGACAGGAGGTGAGCGATAGCACGAGCTCCCAAGCCCGCGCTCATCCAAAGGGCAAACCATCAACGAGAGGAGGAAACACATGTTCAGGTTCACGCCACGTCGATCAAGAGCGCGTCGTCGAGCCTTCATCGGAGGGGTCGCCGTCATCGCTGCCCTGATGTTCGCGGCGCCCGCTGCGGCGCGGACGCCGGTGGATCCCGGGACGCTCAACCCCGCGCCGCCCGATTTCTTCAACGCCCAGTGCTACGCCGGAGCCGGCGGGACCGTCTGCAGCCTGGCCTTCTCGGACGACCCGATCGTGGATGAGCCGAGCGGGATCGTCTGTGGCGGTGTCGAGATCCTGTTCTCGCAGGAGCGGTCGGTCGTCGGCAAGCGTTTCTACGACGCGAACGGCAACCTGACCCAGCGACACTTCCGCGAATACCTGAGCGGCACCCTGTCGAACCCGGCCACGGGGAAGGTCGTCCCGTGGATCGAGCACGACACGGTCATTCAGAACCTGTCCGTCCCAGGCGACCTTGGCACGGGCCAGATCAAGTTCAGCGGATTGCTCATGCGCATCTGGGTCCCCGGGGGCGGGACGATCCTGAACGACGTCGGCACCGTCATCCGGGATTCGGCGACCGACGAGACCACCTTCTCGGCCGGCAAGCATCCCTTCGATGCGTACTTCGTCGATGGCGACGCGAACGCACTCCAGCCGCTGTGTGACGCGTTGAAGTAGCGATCTTCCTGCGAGTAATCGTGGCGCTCGTCGAGACCGTTCTCGCGAGCGCCACGCCAACCGATCCACGCACGCTGAGAACATGAAAGGGAAGGACAAAATGCATCTCGTGGCAGCCAGGTTCGTCGTACCGTTGATCGCGCTGGCGTTCGTCGCCGAAGCGTGTTCCGCCGCGTCACTGGCGACAGACGTACCTGGATCCGCGCCCGCAAGCACAGCTCCATCGCCGAGCGAACCCCCGTCCCTATCCGTGGGCCCGACGACCGGGCCCGAGATCGTCGTCAAGGACGGCGAGCCATGGTTTCTATCCGCCTGGTACCTGCCGGACAAGGCGACCAAAGACCTCTTCCTGACTCGTCCAGACGGTACCGATTCCCACGCGATCCTCACGGATCTCCCCGGTGAGCACATCGGGGGCGCTTGGGCACCCGACGGAAGCCGGTTCGCGTTCGCGAATCGGGATGCGGCAACGCCCCTTGGGTCGATCTGGACGGCAAACGCAGATGGCTCGGGGGCGGCGCTGCTGACCGACGGTGGCGGCGACTGCCCTGACGGTATCTTCCACCCCAGCTGGTCGCCGGACGGCTCGAAGTTTTCGGTCATCTGCTATCCGGATCCAGGCGGCAAGGAAGGATCCGTCGCCATCTTCGATCCTGCGACGTCGACAGTGACGCGCCTGTACACGGTGGCGTGGCCTGAGCACCTGGACGGCCGGGCCGAGTGGTCCCCCGACGGAGCATCACTAGCATTCACCATCTACCACTGGGATCCCACAGACGAGTTCGTCGACGGATCGGTAGTGGCCGTGATTCCGGCCGGGGGCGGCTTAGTGAACCGCATCACGACATTCGACATGGACATGTCGGCGGGCAACTGGAGCCCGGACGGCAAGGAGCTTGCCATTGCCTCGAACGGCTTTGGCATGCGGCACGCCTCGGACGAGCCATCAAACGTCTATGCGATCAATCCGGACGGGGCCGGGCTGCGCCAGATCACGAGGTCATCCGTCGACGGGTACATGCGCATCAGCGCGCCTGCGTGGACCCCGGATGGCCGGATGCTCGTCGCCATCGGGATCGCCTACGCGAGCGGAGGCACGGTGGCGACCGTCAGCGACATCCAGCTTGGATTTGTGGATCCATCCGGGGGCGAGCCGGTTCTCCTGCCGCCGACGATCCACGGGGGGCGCCTGCGCCCGACGCCGAAGACGTGACCTGCCAATTCGCCACGCCACCAGCATCTGACCGCAGGAGACCCGAGATGAGCCCGACACGCTTGATGACGTGGATCGCGTGGTTGATCCTGATCGCGGTCCTGTCTGGCTGCGGCGGGCTCCCGGCGACGTCGGCCGTAACCGCAACGCCCGCCATCAGTACGGACCCGACCCCAATCGCTCCCACCGGGACGGCCGAGGTCCCGACATCCGCCGCGGAGCCGATCCACGTCTTGATCCTTGGCGATTCGATCGGGATTCCGCGGATGGGCTGCGGATCGTGCGAGGGCTTCGACGCCCAGTACGCCACATTGCTCGAGGCGCAGTCGGGGCGACCGGTCAAGGTCGACAACCAGGCCCGCCCGAACGCCCGCATTCAGGATCTCCAGTCGGTCGTCGACACCGAGACCGGGGTCCAGGAGCTGATCGGGGCGGCGGACATCGTCATCGTGACGATCGGCTACAACAACGGTCCGAACTGGGATACGGAGGATCCGTGCCACGCGCCCGTCGCCAATACCGACGCCGAAAGCATTCGCGATTTCCTCGAGTTGAACGATGACTGCGTGGCGGAGACACTAGAGCTGTACGGGACGCGTCTCGAGATGCTCTACGACCGGATCGAGGTGCTGGCAGCCGGCCGATCCCAGGTCCGGGTAACCCTCGGCGTGTACGCCAACCTCGACGGCAACCCCGGTGGCGACGGGACCTTTGCCGACATCACCGCGGACGAGATGGCCCGGGCGATCGCCCGGTACAACGCGACGATCGACAAATGGAACGTCATGGACTGCGCTGCGGCTCTGCCGCACGGCTTCGTCTGTGGCGACATCCATCGTGCCTTCAATGGTCCCGACGGGACCGCGAAGGTAGCCGGCCTCGTAAACCCGAGCGACTACATTCACCCAAACGTTGCCGGCCAGGCGAAGATTGCCGAGCTCCTCGAAGGCATCGACGTCAGTAGGGCGGTAGGGAACTAGCGAAGAATCGCCCTGGCCCGCGGGTTCGAGGCCAGGCCTCCGTTTCCAGAAGGCCCGAGTCATGTGCGACTCCCGTACACGTTCCAACCTGGCGGCGCATTCGGCTTGAGTCACTCGGGGGCGTCTGAGACACTTCGGCCCTCGTCCAGCATCTGTAGGGCATGGTGAGCGACGTCACTGTCCAGGGCGCGATCCCAGCGACGATCGTCGAGGCGGCAGCGGCCGGCGATGGGGCGGCCTTTGCGCGGATCGTCCGCGCCCACCACGACGACATGGTTCGTGTGTGCCAGGTGATCTGCGGCGACCCGGACCTCGCCCAGGACGCGGCCCAATCGGCGTGGCCCATCGCCTTGCGCAAGCTATCCACGCTGCGCGACCCGGCCCGGCTTCGACCCTGGCTGGTCACGGTTGCCGCGAACGAGGCCCGCCAGATGCTGCGCCGGCAGCGCCGAGACCGCGTCACATCGATCGAGTTCGCTGACATCCACTCGAGCCTGGCCGACCCCGGGGCACATCCGGACGATGCGGATCTCATTGCCGCCATACGCCTCCTGCCTCCCGAAGACCGTGCCCTGCTTGCGATGCGCTACGTCGCCGGGTTCGATGCCACGGAGATCGGCCGAGCCCTCGGGCTCTCGGCATCCGGTGTTCGGACCCGACTCTCGCGACTGGTGTCGCGACTCCGATTGGAGCTGGGCGATGACTGACCATACGTTCGAAGCCCGCCTCGAGCGGGTGCTCCGTGGCTACGCAGAGACAGCGGTCCGCCCGATCGATGCCGCCGAGATTGCCGATCAGGCCCGAGCCGCCGGCGCCACGGCGCGTCCGGTTCCAGCCATCTCGGTTCGCCGGTACGCCTGGCTCGCGGTGGCGGCCATCCTGATTGCCCTCCTGCTCGAGGCGGTGTTCCTGCTCACGGTGGGCCGGCGCGCCCAGCTCGCCGTGGTGATCCCAACGGTCTCTCCGTCCGGCGTGCCGGTCGCGCTTCCGATCGAGTTCGCCGGAGCGTGGATCGCGGACCAACCGGACGACCTATCGTTCGGCGATCAGCAAGGCAAGGCGCGCATGTCCTTCGTGGTGGAATCCAACGGGACGTTCGCGTACGTGAGCCTCGCCTCCGGCCCGCGTGAGTACCTCCAGTCCACGGCCACGGCCACGAACGATCAGGTTCAAGTGGTGGCCCGCGCACTCGGAGATCCAGTCACATCGGGCGGGACCCTCCTGCGCGCCTGCGATCTCAAGGAGATCGGGACCTATCGGATCGGCCGCTCCACTGATGGCCTGCGGCTGACCCTCAGCCTGATCGACGATGCGTGTCCGTCGCGGTCAGCCGTTCTGGCTCGGACGTGGATCCGCTCGCTCGGGGCACCCAACAGCGGTGGGCTGGGCGTGTTCGATGCCTTCAGGCCTCTCTTCACCGTCGAGCTGCCCGTGGGGAGCTACTCGATCTATCGGACGACGGACTCGTTGACCGTGGTACAGCCCGTTCCCGAGTTCCAGTTCCTCGCGTTCAAGGATCCGCAGGGCTTCAACGACCCGTGCAATCTGGCCGCGGGCCGTTACCCGATCGAACAGGGCGCCGACGCCGTCGTCGCCTACTTCCGGCAACTTCGTGGGTTCACGGTCGACTCGACGAACGAGCTTGTGGTCGATGGCCACCGCGCGGTCCGCCTCGTACTCCATGCCAACTCCGACGCGAGCTGCCCAGATGGCGGGCTCGCGGAGTATCAGCCGAAGGCCGAGACGGCTGACTTCCATTGGTTCCTGCGTCCGGGCGACACGGACAGCCTGGTCATCGTCGAGCTAGCCGACGCGACCGTGATGTTCGAGGTTCTACCGGCGCCGCATCCGCTGGAGTCGAGCGTGATCGACTCGATTCGGTTCCTGGAGCAGCTCCCAACCACGCCCTGACCTGCCGCAGATCGCGGTCACACCCCCGAAGGAGTTCCCTCATGTTCGTATTCAACCGTGTGATTCGCCGCCTCGCCGTGGTACCGCTCGGCGCGATCCTCGCGCTGGGCTCAGTGAGCGCGGTCGCGGCCGGGCAACCGGTGAGCGGCGTGCTCAACCCGCCGCCACCGAGCTTCTACACGTGCATGGCCATCGGCGACGGCACCATCTGTCGGGCCTCGACATCCGACACCTATGCGGACGAGGCGACCGGGATCATGTGCGGCAGCGGAGCAAGCCAGTTCGAAGTCATCGACTCCGGAACGCGGAATGTCGAGGCGACTCGGTACTACGATCGCAACGGCAACCTGACCCTGCGAGCCCGGACCTTCTCGTTCCGTGGCGCCCATGTCAGCAACCCGCTGACAGGAGCGTCGATCTATTACAAGCAGCGCAACGTCGACCGCGACGAGCTCGCCGTTCCCGGCGATTTCGACTCGGCTACCACGTACGGGCACGGTGTCGTCGCGATGACCGTCCCCGGCTTTGGCGCGGTCTTGCTCGAGGCCGGACGGGTTGTTATCGGTCCAAGCGGTAACGTCGAGTCCCAGTCCGGTCGATCGGACGTGGCCGACTACTTTGCCGGCCAGACCGAGATCGTCGCCAACCTGTGTGCCGTCCTCGGCGGCTGAAGTCCAGCGCAGCGGGTGGTGCCCGGGATCTCGACTGGGCACCACCGCAGTCCCCAAGTCGCGACCCTCCCTTGAGGTCACGACATTCACGAAGGAGACCTCATGATCGCGTCCCGCCGATTAGTCGCCGTCTTGTCCCTACTCACAACCGTGGCGGTTGCTTGCTCGTCCGCTTCAGTAGGCACTCCCGGCACGTCGGCCACGCCCAGCGCAACCCCGACCGCGACCTCAGTTGCCACGACCGCCGCGCCCACGCCGATCGCCGTCCTCGATGGCGAGCCGTGGATCGTCTACGAGCAGGGGGGTCATACCGACTCAGCGGGCGTGGACGGGACGGGCATCTCGATGGTCCGCCCGGACGGCCCGGAGCCGCACCTACTGATCACGACCCGCGCAGAGCATCCGGACTGGTCTCCCGACGGCAAGCTGATCGCCGTCGTCGCTGAGCTTGCGAACGACGTCTCGGAGATATGGACGGTGAACGCAGACGGGACGGACGCGAAGACGCTGATCGCGTGTGTCGAAGCGCCATGTGTGGGATTTGCGGCACCGGCGTGGTCACGCGACGGAAAGCAGTTGGCCTTCATGCGGTACCTCCAACCGGCCGCCAACGGGTACGAGGACGATCAAATCGCGATCGAAGTGCTCGACCTCGCGACGGGCACGACGCGGGTGGTCGCGATGTCTCCCGTTGTCGCCGATTCCGAGTACGTCGAATACATCTCTCCGCGCTGGTCCCCGGATGGCATACAGATCGTGTTCACGGTCATGCGGTACCCGACACCACCGACCGACGAGAACATCCTGAGCAGCTCCATCGCCGTCGTGAAGGCGGACGGCTCCGAGGTCGATGCGCCCCGCATCCTGACCGACCCGGCGCTGTTCGGTTCCTATCCTGATTGGAGCCCTGACGGCGTGCGCATCGTGTTCAACACGTACCCGATCGGCTCGTTCCAGGACACGACCAAGGCACAGAATCTTTACACGATCCGGCCTGACGGCACGGAAATGACCCAGATCACCCACTTCGGTGAGCACGACGCCCGGGCCATCGAGCCAACCTGGACCCCCGACGGCAGGCGGATCATCTTCGTGCACATCACGCCCGACGCCAACAACCCGTGGGGTGCCCGTCACATCGCCTTTGTCGACGCCGACGGCTCGAATCTGAACGTCCTTGAATGGTTCGGGACCCATCCGCGACTGCGGCCAACGCCCTGACCATCACGCTGCAGGGTTGCCCAGGGACCTGTCTTCCGGTACCATTCGAAAAACCCCCGGAGGACTCGATCCATGGCGAAGTATGTCTTTGTGACCGGAGGCGTCACCTCCTCACTCGGCAAGGGCATCACCGCCGCCAGCATCGGTCGATTGCTGAAGGCGCGGGGTCTCAAGGTCTCCATCCTCAAGCTGGATCC
>JANMPD010000009.1:0-9080 GCA_031369685.1 Chloroflexota bacterium
GCTGAAGACCGAGCTGTACGCCTTCGTGGCGCAGTTCGAGCTGGAGCTGTTGATCATCGAGAATGCGAGCGCGATTCCGCTGAACCTGCCCCTCGGCCTCGCCATCGCCGAGTTCGTCGCAGAGACCGGTATGCCGGTCATCGCTCATCACCACGATTTCCACTGGGAGCGCCAACGGTTCCTCGTGAACTGCGTCCCGGATATCCTCGCCGCGGCGTTCCCGCCGATCCACCCATCCATCCGCCACGTGGTGATCAACTCCATCCAGGCGAGCCAGCTTGCGTCCCGGCATGGCGTCACCGCGAGAGTGATCCCGAACGTGATGGAATTCGAGGACCCGCCCGGACCGCCCGCGGTCGACCCGGCAATCATCCGTGCGGCCGTTGGCGTCGCCGCGGACGAGCTTCTTCTGCTCCAGCCCACGCGGGTCATCCAGCGCAAGGGCATCGAGCACGCCATCGAGTTCACGCGACGCCTCGGGCGCCCCGCCCGGCTGGTGATCTCGCATGCGTCCGGCGATGAGGGACCGGAATACGAGACCAGGGTTCGCGAGTTCGCGGCGTTGCTGAACGTGGACGTCCGGTTCGAGTCGGAGGTCGTGGCAGACCGCCCCGGTCACACCCCCGACGGTCGGCGCATCTTCACCCTGGCCGACGTTTACCCGGCTGCCGACTTCGTCACCTACCCGTCCGCCTTCGAGGGCTTCGGCAACGCGTTCCTCGAGGCCGTCTACCATCGCCGACCGATCCTCGTGAACAACTACTCGACCTACGAGGTCGACATTCGACCGCGCGGCTTCCGCGCCGTGTGGTTTGACGGGTTCATCAGCGACGCGACCATGGACCTGGCCCGCCGCCTTCTCGACGATCCACCGCTGGCCGCGGCCTGGGCGGCTCGGAATTACGAACTCGGCGCCCGACATTTCTCGTTCACCATCCTCCGACGCCATCTCGAGGACCTGCTCGCCGACTGCTTCGGCGAGGCGGTCTGATCGATGGGGCTCCGCGTCGGGCTCCTTCACTACAGCGCGCCACCCGTGGCCGGCGGCGTGGAGGTTGTGCTCGGCCACCAGGCGCGGCTCCTGGCCGACGCTGGGCACCACGTGCGGATCATCGTTGGTCGTGGTGGCTCGACGGACCCTCGCGTCGAGGTCGTCCGGGTGCCGCTCGCGGACACTCGTCATCCGGCAATCCTGGCGGCCCGTGCGTCGCTCGACCGGGGGAGCGTTCCATCGACATTCGCGACGCTCGTTGCCGCTCTCGCCGCCGACCTGCGCTCGGCGGTCGGCGATCTGGACGTCCTGATGGCCCACAACGTCTGTGGGCTTCACTTCAACCTGCCGCTGACGGCCGCGCTCCACGAGATCAGCGCGGAACCGCACGGCCCGGCGCTGGTTGCGTGGCAGCACGACCTGGCCTGGACTTCGGTGCACTATGCCCAGCATCTGCACCCTGGATTTCCGTGGAACCTCCTGCGGGATCCCTGGCCACGGACGACATACGTCGCGGTGTCGGAGGCCAGGCAGAAGGAGCAGATGCGCCTCAGCGGCCTGCCGTTGGAGCACGTCCGCGTCGTGCCGAACGGCGTCGACGTGGGCCGCCTGCTGGGATTGCATCCGTCCACCCAGCGAATCGTGGAGGGCCTCGGCCTGCCGGGCCCTTGGCCCGTCCTGCTGGTCCCGGCTCGGATCACCCCTCGCAAGAACCTGGAGTTCGCAATCCGAATCGTGGCGGAGCTTCGCCACCTCGGCGATGACCCGCGCCTGATCGTCACCGGCCCGCTTGACCCGCACGACCCCAGCGCGAACGAGTACCTCCAGAGACTCAGCTCGCTGGCGTTGGCGGTCGGCGTGGCCGATGCCGTCCACTTCGTGGCTGTAGAGCGGGCTCGTTCGACATCCCGGCGCGTGGTCAGCGACCTCTACCGGATCGCGGACGCGCTCCTGCTTCCCAGCCACGACGAGGGGTTCGGGCTGCCCATCCTGGAGGCGGCAGTCTCGCGTCTCCCGGTGATCTGTGCCGATATCGCGTCACTCCGCGAACTGGCCGGGATCGACGCCACGTATTTCGATCCGTCGGGGGATCCCTCCACGGTGGCGGGCCTGATCCAGGCCCGGCTGGCGGATGAGCCGGTATCGCGTCTCGCCGATCGTGTCCGCCGCGAGTACGGCTGGCCGGCGGTCTACGCGACCCGGATCGAACCGCTGCTCCGCGAGGTCGCCGGCAAAGGATGAGCCGGGCGGACTGCCCTGTCCTGCTCAGCCCTGCCCTGCCCTGCCCTGCGAGACCGTCCGGCGTGGCTCCCTCGACGGGTCAGCCAGTACCCGCCGCGGGTTGCGTGACGTCCACCACCTCAGCGGCGAGCGCCGCCACGAGATCGGTCGGCGCCAGGTGCAGGTTCACGCCGAACCCGCCGCCGCCGATCGCCACGATCGGCTCTTCGAGGATCGCCGCGTCGGCGATGACCGGCCAGGGCCGGGATGATCCGAACGGGGTGATCGTGTAGCGGACGTAGCCGGTCACCGCGAGCGCCTCGTCCGCGTCGGGCAGCGACATCCGGCTGATCCCGAGGTGGGCGCGCAGCTTGGGCCAGTCGAACCGCCGACCCGCCGGCACCAGCACGAACAAGTAGTCATCCTCGCCACGGCGGACGACGATCGTGCGGAGCAGCGCCCGGAGCGGGATCCCCTGCTTCTCGGCGGCCTCCTCGGCCGACCGAGCGGGTTCGATCCGGACGATGCGGTGCGGGACCCCGGATCCGGCAATCGCGTCGAGGGCCGGCGTGGTCTCGGGGCTGGTTTCGGGCGTGGTCCCGGGCGTTTCTGGCGCGTCAGCCATGGGCCCCGCTGCCCAGCTGCCCCGGATCGACATACCCGGCGTAAGTCGCCACGGTGCGAAAGCCGATCGCCTCGTAGACGGGCCGGCCCAGGTCGCTCGACTGGAGCGTCCCGATCGTGCAGCCGAGCAGCGCCCCGTCGATCAGAATGCGTCGGGTGATGGCGGCTCCGTAGCCCCGCCGGCGCGCCTCCTCGAGCGTGGCGATGTTGAAGACCCCGATCGTGTCGCCGGTCTGGACGCCGAGGCCCGCGACAACGGCCACCCCATCGACGTAGCCGACGTAGTAGGCGAACCGGGGATCCGCCGCGACCGCGTCGGACACGACCGCATCGATGATGGGCCGATCGAGCCCGAAACCTCGTTCGACGACGCTCGCATGGTCCCGCAGCGAAGCGCCGACGACTCGCCGGATCTCCAGGCCGGTCGGCTCGGGGACGGGCGCCGGCAATGGCGCGACCGCCATCCCCGGAAATCCCTCCCCGGGATCGAGGACCAGACCCAGGTCGGTGGCAACGGCGATCAATCGGTCGTCGAGGCCCTGGGCGATGGTCAACACCCATGGAGATCCGCGCTCGCGCAGGATCCCGACCGCGTCTTCGATGGCCCTCGAGGTGGCCGACCCAGACTCGATGAAGATCTGGTTGAACCTTCTCATCGGAAGGCCGCTCGCAATCGTCGCGACACCGCCATCGTGCCGCACCACACCGTTGGGCAGGGCCCCGGCAATAATCCCGAACGCCTCGATGAGATTGCCGTGCTCGGATCGCTGGAGGTCGTTCATCCCGGCATCCTAGCCGCCGTTAGACTCGAACGGATGACGGATCCGCTCGCGACCTCCAACGTCCGCCAAGCAACCCCCGCCGAGGCCGGCGATGTCCGGGCGATGCATGCCGCCAATCGTGCGGCCTGGGACGAAGCCGCCGAACGCTACGAGGGCTGGTTCGACGAGGCCGTCGCGCTCATCCGGGCGGGCGGCTCGAACCTGTTTCCGGTCGAGCACGATCTCATCGGCGATCTCCACGGACGCTGTCGGCGCGCCATCCATCTCCAGTGCGCCGGTGGCCGGGACACGCTGTCGCTCTGGAACCTCGGCGCGAACGAGGTCATCGGCGTGGACATCAGCCCGCGGATGCTGGAGCTGGCGGCGCGGCTGTCGTCGGCCACCGGCGCCCCGGCGCGCTGGATCGAGGCCGATGTCCTCGACACGCCCCACGAATTCGACGGCACAGCCGACCTCGTGTACACCGGCCGCGGCGCCATCATCTGGCTCCAGGACCTCGATGCCTGGGCGGCCGTCCTTCGCCGGCTCCTCTCCCCGACCGGCCGACTCGTGATCTTCGACGGCCACCCGGCCGAATGGCTGTTCGATGCCGACGAGGACGGCCGCTGGATCGCGACCGACTACGACTACTTCGGCGGCCCGGAGGCCTCGAAGGGCTGGGCCCCCGAGTACATCGACCGCCTCTCGATCCCCGAAGACGACCAGAGCTGGAAGTTCGCCCGCGCCTGGACCCTCGGCGAGATCGTGACCGCGCTCCTTGGCGCCGGACTGAAGTTGGAGCGCGTCACCGAGCACCCCGTGGACTGGTGGTCCGGCCACCTCGACGTCCGGCCGGAGGAACGCGGGCGCGTGCCCCTGTCGTTCTCGGTGGTGGCCACGCGAGGCGGCTGATATCGCCTGATGTGATATCATGATCCGCGATATGAGCGACATCGTGCCGTTCCAGGTCCAGCTCGAGCGAGCCCAGCATCGGCGGCTCAAGCGCCTCGCGGAGTCGCGCGGCGTGTCGATGGGTTCGGTCCTGCGCGAGAGCGTCGCCGAGTACCTGGCGAGCGCTCCGATCGAAGAGGATCCGGCGTTCGGGATCGTCGGCTTGATCGACGACGTCGGCCCGATGCCTCACGGAGATCCGGCCGAGCACCACGACGCCTACCTGGCCGATGGGCTCGAGGCGGAGGGGGCGGCCGAGAAGCCGTCGCGGTGAGCGGCGTCCTGCTCGACACGAGCGCGGTGTTCGCCGCTGCACGGCCCAGATCAGATCGTCACGACGAGGCGAGCGCAGCGTACCGCTCCCTGCTTCGCGGCTCGGAGCGACTCGTCACGACGGACCTCATCGTCGCGGAGTTGCATGCGCTCTCAGCCGCTCGTGTCCACCCGGCCTTTGGCCTGGACCTTGTCGATAGACTGATGTCGTCCACGCGGATCGAGGTCGTCGTGGCCGGCATGGGGCGGCTTCATGCGGCGGCAGATCTGCTCGGCCAACGTCCGGGGCGCGCCTACTCCCTGACGGACGCGGTGTCGTTCGTTCTGATGCGAGAGATTGGAATGAGTCGTGCCTTCACGCTTGATGCCGACTTCGCGGCGGAGGGCTTTGAACTCGTCCCGTAGGGCGATCTCAACGGGACCAGCGAGATGTGGCTATCGAAGGCCCGGGCTGACGGTAGGCCGCCCAGAATTCAGGAGACCGACGGAGAGGGCGAGGATCGCAAGCGAAAACAAAGCCATGATGGCCGGCCCGTAGGCGAAGTCGGGAGAGCTGCGGACGGCTGAGAAACCGAAGAAACTCGCCAGTCCGAGCCCGGCAATCGCGGACACTCGAGCGGAGCGTTGTGCCTCGCGATCGCCGAGTGTGAATACGATGGCAAGACTGATGGAGACACCTGTTGGAATGGCCACGATGCCGAACAGATCGATACCTACTCCAACAGCGGTCACGGCAGTAAGAGCCAGAAGCCCAGATAGGGAGAACCAGGCGACGCCTAGCGCCACCCGCAATCTCCGCGCCTGAGTTTGCGGACCGGGTACCGGACCGAGAATCATCCAACTCATGCAAACGCCGACGCCGAGGACTAGGAAGACGGCAACCAGGCCCGCGCCCTCCATGAATCCTTGCACCACCGAACCCCCGAGGATCAGTATCGCCACCTTGGCAGATTGGCGGGCGATGTTGGGTACCGTTCGGGCACGAAATCTGCTACTCACAACTATCATGTTATGCGGCAAGGGCGCCCGTGTCTATAGCTGTAGCTGAGCGGATCGGCCTTGGACCGAGCTCAGACGACCTGGCGGCCACCGAGGTAGACGGCACTGATCCGCTCGCGGAGCGTGGCGAAGTCGTACGGATCGCCCTTGACGATGACGAGATCCCCGAGCTTGCCGGGCTCGATCGTGCCGCGCTGATCGGCGACGCCCAGGAGCTGGGCTGCGCTTCGCGTCGTGGCTTCGAGGACGGCGGCCGGCGCCATCCCGAGATCGGCCATCAGGGCCAGCTCGCGGAGGTTCTCTCCGTGCGGCGTGACCCCCGAATCCGTGCCCATCGCGACGCGGACGCCGGCCTCGATGGCGTGCCGAATGGCTTCGGTGTGACGGTCGATGAGCGATCGCGCCTTCTCGAGGATCGGCTCGGGGATCGCGGCGCCGGCCGCCGCAGCCTCCAGCACGCCGCGCGGGGCGACGAGCGTCGGAACGAGCCACGTGCCGTTCGCCTGCATGAGCTCGATCCCCTCGTCGTCGAGGAAGATTCCGTGCTCGATCGAGCGGATGCCGGCCCGAACCGCGTTCTTGATCCCGTCCGCAGCCTGGGCGTGGGCCATCACGAACATGCCCGCGGCGGTTGCCTCCTCCACGAGGACATCGAGCTCGACTGGCCGGAAGTGCGCGTGGGCCGGGTTGTCGCGCGGCGAGAGGACGCCGCCGGACGTCGCGACCTTGACCACGTCCGCGCCCATCCGGTGCAACTCGCGAACCTTGCGCCGCATCTCGTCGGGCCCATCGACGATGTTCGACGGGATGCCGGGATGCTCGCCCATCATCGGAACCATGACTCCGGACGGCAACCATTCGTCACCGTGGCCGCCGGTCTGGCTGAGCATCGTCAGGCTGATCTGCATCCGCGGACCGGCAATCAGCCCGTGTTCGACGGCCTGCTTCATCCCGAGGTCGGCGCCGCCGGCATCGCGGATCGAGGTGATGCCGGCGTCGAGCGTCTTCCGCAGGTTCTGCGCGGCGACGTAGAAGTTGTAGCTGAACGGGCGATTGACGAGCTTCCAGACATCGATCGTGTCAAGCAGCACGTGGACATGGCAATCGAAGAACCCGGGGAGGATGGTCTTCCCGGTCGCGTCGATCGCTTCGTCGCCATCCAGCCCGGACCCGATGTCGACGATCCGATCGTCCTCGACGACGACGTCCGCGGGCGCCGGCGCCACACCTGTCCCGTCGAAAACCGACCCGCCCCGGAACACGGTCCGTGTCATGCGTCAACGGTACCCGGTTCGGTCGTCGCGTTTCTCGGCGGATCCGTCCTGGGTCGATCGGCTCGGTATCGTTCCGACCCGGGATCCGCATTGACATGCGGCGCCATCCTTGGTATGCATCGCGAAGCGATATAGCGAGACGGAGGCCACAGTGCGATCGGGAGTCCCACGCTTGCGAGACATCGGTCGATCCCTGCTGTTCGTCATCACCGGCGCTGCGCTGTTCGCGTACTGGTCGATAGCCCGCCCTTCATCTGAGGCGACCGCATCGATGCAGGAGTGGCCCACGGTGCTGTGGTTCAGTGCAACGCTGCTCTCGCTCGCAATCGCGCTCGCGGTTTTCGGCCGGATGGTCGGTGGGCAACGCGTGATCCGCAGGGCATCCATCGCCGGCCTGGGCGTGGGCCTGTCGAGCGTCGCCAATATCTTCGAGGACGGCTTCCGGATCGACGGATTCTTCTTCGCCTTCATCCTGGGTGTGTTGGTCATGAACATCAGTCTTGTAGCGCTCACGATCGTGATCGCGCGCACGTTCGGTGGTCGTGACCGGCTCCTCGCCATCATCCCGGCGGGGACCTTCGCAGGGATCCTTCTCTTCGTCGTCGCTGGCGGTCCGATCATGCTGACCACATGGCTCGGAGCAGCCGCGGCCTCCGTATTGATGTCCGGACGCTCGCCGATCCCGTTGGCGCCCACGACGCCCTGAACCAGACCTGGCCGGCTCCGCTCGTCAGCCGAGTCGGCCCATCAGCCGACGCGAGCCCGAGGTTCGCCGGAGGTTCCATGCGCGGCACGCGCACGACCCGACTTCTTGACATCTCCCACTCAGGCGGGAGCTCGTCGCCGACTCCTCGCCCCGGGGAAGGGGTTGCACGCTCGGTCTCGAGATCGATCCGTGACACGTGCCCGCTGAGGGGCCGATTTGTCAGGAAATCCCCGACTTGCTCCCGTGTGAAGCGGAAATGGCGAGAACTGCGTGGATAGCGCCAGCGCGAGCCTTCGCCGTCGCGGGCCCCGTGCCCAGTGCGGGCCACGTGCTCAGCTCGCGACCCGGCGGGCCGCCGCATGACCCGCATGACCCGCATGACCCGCGCTCAGGCGCCGACGTGGATCGCGAGGTGCTCGCCGGTGAGCGTGGATCGAGCGCTGACGAGGTCCGCGGGCACGCCCTCGAAGATGATTCGCCCGCCGTCGCGGCCGGCACCGGGGCCGAGGTCGATGATCCAGTCGGCGTGCGCCATGACCGCCTGGTGATGGGCGATGACGATGACCGACTTGCCGGCGTCCACGAGGCGATCGAGCAGGACGAGCAACTGCTCGACATCCGCGAGATGCAGGCCGGTGGTGGGTTCGTCAAGGACGTAGATGTCGCCCTTCTCCGCCATCTGGGTGGCCAGCTTGAGCCGCTGCCGTTCGCCGCCCGACAACGTGGTGAGCGGTTGGCCGAGCGTGAGGTACCCGAGCCCGACATCGGCGAGCCGGCAAAGGACGACGTGTGCGGCAGGTGTTCGCGCCTCGCCGGCGCCGAAGAACGCCTCGGCCTCGGCCACGGACATTGCAAGGACCTGGCTGATGTCCCGTCCGCCGAGGCGGTATTCGAGCACCGATGCCTGGAACCGCTTGCCCTCGCACTCATCGCAGACGCTGGCAACGCCGGCCATCATCGCGAGGTCGGTATAGATGACGCCGGCACCGTTGCAGGTGGGGCAGGCGCCCTCGGAGTTGGCACTGAACAGCGCCGGCTTCACGCCGTTGGCCCTGGCGAACGCCGTCCGAATTGGGTCGAGTAATCCCGTGTAGGTCGCCGGGTTGCTTCGGCGCGAGCCTCGGATCGGCGTCTGGTCGACCGCCACCACGCCGTCCCGTCCCGACACCGAGCCGTGGATGAGGGAGCTCTTGCCCGACCCGGCCACGCCGGTGATCACAACCAGCACGCCGAGCGGGATGTCGACATCGACGTCCTGCAGGTTGTGAACGCTGGCGCCG
>JANMPD010000050.1:0-5008 GCA_031369685.1 Chloroflexota bacterium
TCCATCCACGGGCGACTTTTCGGGCAACGGCGATCCGAACTCGCTCGACATCGTCCAGGGTGATCCGGCGCTGGTCAGGGACCTCGCCGTCGGGTTCTCGTCACTGAGAACCGTCCGGGCGGACGCACCGGCGACCGTACCGCTGGTCACCACCAAACTGACGTTCAAGGACGGAACCGTCACGGGAAAGGTAACCAACGGGTCGGACATCACCCTCGAGAGCGTCGCCCTGGTCCTCGGCGGCTCCGTGGTCGTCATCGGGGACATGCCGCCCGGATCGTCGAGGGACGTCTCGCTCCGCCCGACCGGCAACCAGTTCGGCCAGTCGCTTTCCGACCGCATCTTCGGCCAGGTGTTCTTCGGGGATTCGTCATCGCTGAATGACGATGGCCTGCGGATGCGGGTCCGGCACGCGATCGTCGACCAGCTGACCTTCGACCCGATGTTCGGCTCGATTGGCAACCTGAACGCCAGTGGCCCCGTTGTCCTGGCGTGGGGTCGGGCCGAGGTTCTCGACGTGCGCGTGCAGGGCCAGACCGCTCGCCGGAACGCGAACGTCCTGTACTACCTGCCCGCCGGCCTCGATGTCAATGGCACCACGGCGTTCGCATCCGATCTCATCACGGCCACAGTGGTGTCATCCGACGCAGCGTTCTTCAGCAAGGATCCGTTCTCGTTGAACATGGGCGCGGGCTCGGCAACGATTGCCTACCGGCCGATTTCGTTCCGTGGCTCGTTCGCGGCCACGGAGGTCCAGTTCTCGATGAACGGCGCCAGCCTGCCCGGGCAGGGCGCGACGCAGGTGGCGCCCCTCGATACCAAGCCGGTCGCCTGCGTGGATCCCGCCAATTCCAAGCCGGATGGTTGCACGCCGCCCCACCTCGACGGCGTGCCGGAAATCGAGGTCTTCGATGTCAAGGCCGGGGAGTGGGCGAGGCTCCCGCATCTCGGTCAGGGGACCATCTACGCACTCGATGCGCCGGAACGGTTCACCGATCGCGCAACGGGCCAGGTCCTGATCCGGTTCGTCAACGAATCGGCCGATCAAGGGCTCGGGTTCCAGTTCCAGATCTCGATCAGCGGAGTCATCTCGTGACAACCATCGTGAGGACCCAGGGTCTCGTGAAGCGCTACGACCGAACCCTCGCCGTGGCGGGCGTCGACCTCGAGATCGAAGAGGGCGAGATCTTTGGCCTCGTCGGGCCGAATGGCGCCGGCAAGACCACGACGCTCCGGATCCTCGCGACGCTTCTCGAGCCGACCGCCGGGGAGGCCGAGGTCGGCGGTTGGTCCCTGGCCCGGAACCCGAACGACGTCCGGCGCGTCCTCGGGTTCATGCCTGACGTGTTCGGGGTGTACGACGACATGCGGGTCTGGGAGTACCTGGACTTCTTCGGGCGGTGCTACGGGCTGTCCGCGCCGGCGCGGAAGCGGATCATCGGAGATCTCCTGGAACTCGTGGATCTGGCCGACAAGCGCGACACCTACGTGCAGAGCCTGTCCCGGGGCATGCAGCAGCGCCTGTGCCTCGCCCACGCGCTCGTGCACGACCCAAAGGTGCTGCTGCTCGATGAGCCCGCCTCGGGCCTCGATCCGCGAGCCCGCGTGGAACTGCGCGAGTTGCTTCGCGAACTGCGCACCCTTGGCAAGACGATCCTGATCAGCAGCCACATCCTCCCCGAGCTCGAAGAGCTCTGCACGAGCGTCGCCATCGTGGATCGCGGAAAAGTTCTTGCGTCTGGGCGGATCGCCGATATCGAGCGGCGGCTGCGCGTAGGAGCGGTCCTCCGAGCCCGAGTCATCGCCGAGGGCGAGGCGCTCGAAGCCGCCCGTGCGTGGTTCTCCGAGCAGGCCGAGGTCGCCTCGGCCGCCATCCTGCCCGACGGACTGGTCGAGTTGGGGTTCCGGGGTGACGAGGTCCAGACCGCGGCGCTGCTTCGCGATGCGATCTCGTCCGGTCTGAGCATTGCCAGCTTCTCGCGTGCAGCGAGCGACCTCGAGGAACTGTTTCTCCAGGTCACCGGCCAGGACGAACCTGTCGCCCAGGAGGCGGTCGCATGATTGCTCGAACCCTCGCTCATCGCCCGCGGATCTCGATGCCGGGGATCACCGCGATCATGGTCAAGGAATTGCGCGGGCGCATGCGCGGGCGCCGAGCCTTCATCTCCGTGACGGTCTACACCCTGATCGTGGCCGGCTTCGCCTGGATGGTTGGCCGGATCCTGGAGGAGAGCGCCCGCCAGAACTTCGGGTTCAGCCCGCAGTACCAGTCCGCATCCGTCGGTCGCGGCATCTTCGTGGCGCTGATGTTCCTGCAGACCCTGATGATCTCGGTGCTCGCGCCGGCATCAACCTCCGGCACAATCAGCGGCGAACGCGAGCGACAGACCCTCGATCTCCTCGCCGTCACGCCGATTTCGTCGGTCGCCATCGTGGTCGGCAAGCTCTTTTCGGCACTGACCTGGGTATTCATCCTGATCCTCGCCTCGGTGCCGGTGTCGGCACTGGTCTTCGTCTACGGCGGGGTCGCCCCGGACGACCTGCTCCGCGGCTACGTCATGTTGTTTGTGACTGCCATCGCGTTCGGCGCGCTCGGGATCTTCTTCTCGGCGCTCATTCGGCGCAGCGGCGCGGCCACCGGGCTGACATTCGTGTCCGTGATCGTGGCCACCGTTGGCCTGACCTTCATCTGGGTCTTCCTGCGGGTCGGCGAGGCCAACAACCTCGATTCGAACGCGCTCGCCCAGCGGCGCCCACCTGAGGCCCTCCTGTATCTGAACCCGTTTGTCGGCCAGGCCGACGTGGCCTGCGGCGCAGAGGGCGGAAGCGGGAGCTGGTGCTCGATCATCGCCGAAGTCACCGGTACGAACCAGGTCTTCGGACAGCCTGTCGGGGGCGGTCCCGTGATTGCGCCCGGGGGGTTCGGCGGCGTCGGCCAGGAATGCTTCTCGGATGGAACCACCACGACCTGCAAGGGGATGGTCAACGGCGGGGCGGCCATCCCGGTCCCGGCGCCGGGCGTCGTGAACGATGTCATCGTGAACGATGTCCTGTCGGGCCCCGAGTCCCTTCGGGATCGATTCTGGCCGCGATCCGCCCTGACCCTGCTGCTCATTGCCCTCGGGTTCACTGCTGCCTCGGTGCAACTTGTCACGCCAACCCGTCGCTGGCGCCCCAGCCTGCCGGGCTTCCTGCGTCGCCTCCGTTCGACGAGGTCCGCCTGATGTTCCGATTGCTCCAGACCCGTCCAAAGCTCGCCCGCCCGTCGCTGCGACGAGCACGACACTCCGAATCCGCGTTCCAGGTCCCGGAAGATCCGCGCCGATTGATCGAAGGCCCGCTGGATCCGGAGCTCGAGCGGGTCCGTGTCGGGCTGCGACCCCATCGTCGTCGGCTGTGGGTCCGGCGCATCGTCCGGCGCGCGTGGATGGTCCTTGCTGCGACCATCGGCCTGGAACTCCTTGTCTTCCTGGCCGGGAGAATCTGGCCGATCGAAGGTATCGAGGCGATTGCGGCGACTGTGCCGATCGCGACCCTCGTGGCGCTCGCGCTGGTATCAGCCCGCGCCCGACCCAGCCTTGGCGAGACGGCCCTCGCGGTTGACCGCGAGGGGCAGCTCGGCGACCGACTCACCACGGCCCTCGCGCTCGGCGGGACGGTGCCCGAGGCCGCTGGTCCGCCGACAGCCGAGGACGAAGCCCTGATGGCCGCCGGCGCGGGCGACGTCGACGATGCCGATGAACGGCGGCGTTTCGTGCGTCGCCAACGGCGCGACGCCGTTTCGAGCCTGCGGCTGGTCCCGGCGAACCTGTTCAAACCCCGGATGTCGAACCGGCCGGCCATCGCCATCCTGGCGCTGTCGCTGGCGCTTGTCCCTACCCTCATCCTGGCGAACCCGCAGACAGCGGCGATCGCCCAGAACCGCGCTGTGCGTGAGCAGGCGACCGCCCAGGCCGAGAAGCTTGATCGGCTGGCCGACCAACTCGCGAGCAAGGGCGTCACCCCAACCGATCCGCGCGCCCAGCTCGCCAAGGAGCTGCGCGATCTCGCAAAGCAGCTGCGCGACCATCCCAACGACCTGACCGCGAACCTCGCCAAACTTGGGGCCGTTGAGGCTGCGCTCCGGTCGCAACTCAATCCCGCCAACGAGCAACGGGCCGCGGCGCTTGCGTCGCTGAGCCGTGGCCTGTCCCAGACCGCCACCGGCAACAACAAGTCCAATCCGGAGGGCGATCCCAAGGAAGCCGTCAAGGACCTGAAGGATCTGGGCAAGAAGCTCGATTCCATGACCGACGCCCAGAAGCAGGATCTTGCCCGACAACTCTCTGAACTCCAGGGCACTGCAAGTCAGGCCGGGGGCGCATCCGCGCAAGCCCTCAAGGACGCGGCCCAGAGCCTTGCCCAGGGAGACACCGCGGGGGCCAAATCCGCTCTCGACCGATTGTCCGAAACGCTCGGCGATGCGCAGAACGGCATCGCCCAGAACCGCGACCTCACAGGTGCCGCCAACCAGCTCCAGGACAGCCGGCGGGATCTGGCGAACTCCGGCCAGTCCGGGCAGCCGGGACAGACCGGTGGGCAGACCGGCCAGGGTGGCCAGAACGGCCAGCCGGGCAGCAGCGGTCAGACCGGGAACGGCGGCCAGCCGGGCAGCAGCGGCCAACCTGGTAGCTCCGGGCAGGGTTCCGGTCAGGGTCAGGGCCAGGGCCAGGGTCAGGGTTCCGGTCAGGGCCAGGGGCAAGGTCAGGGACAAGGCTCCGGCCAGGGGCAAGGTTAGGGACAAGGCTCCGGCCAGGGTCAGGGACAAGGCTCCGGGCAGGGCTCCGGGTCCGGTCAGGGCCAGGGATCCGGAAGCGGGTCGATCGGGGGCGGCGGCTCGAACGCGAATTACCTCGGCTCTGGTACCGGCGGCAACGGCACGGCCGGCGGCCCCGTCAATCCCAATCGACCGTCCATCCTCGGCAACGACCTGAGCAGCGTCTTCGCTCCGTTCGGGCGAATCGGGCGG
>JANMPD010000056.1:0-5366 GCA_031369685.1 Chloroflexota bacterium
CGTCCACCAACTCCGGACGGTCGATCTACGACGGGTCACCGCCTCGGAGATCGGCGGGCGCCGGCAGGTGCTCGAGGATCCCGCGCTTCGCCGCGCGCTCCGGTCCGCGCTGGCCCATCACCTCGGCCTCGACCTCCCCGCCTCGCTCGACGGGGCCGTGCCCGTCGAATCAGAGCCGCGTGTGACCATCCGGCCGGCGACCAGGTCGCTCGCGGAAATCCGGGCTCGACGCATCGTGCCGCTGGAGTTGGGGATCGAGCTCGCGACCAATCTTGATGAGGAGCGCACCGACCGCCCGCTTCCTGGATGAGCGGCGATGATCGCGGAAATAAGTCTCGGGCCAGTCTCGACACATACCGTCCCACGATGCCCGAGATCTCGCGCTTCTTTGGGATCGTTATCCGCATGCACTTCGATGATCACCGTCCGCCCCATTTCCATGCCCAATACGGGGAATTCGAGATCGAGGTGGCCATCGGAAGCCTCGAGGTGATCGAAGGGAAGCTGCCATCCCGGGCATTGGGCCTTGCCATCGAGTGGGCAGCTCAGCATAAGGAGGAGCTGGCGGAGGATTGGGAGTTGGCATCCACCCGCCAGCAGTTGCGGAAGATCGCGCCGCTTGGATAGGATGCGGCTATGCTCAGAATTGCCGCTGTCGAACCACTCGAAGGGCGCTGCGTTCAACTCACTCTCACCGACGGGTCGGTGGTAGAGCGGGATCTGGGCGCCTTGATGGACGGTGTCGGGGTCTTCGACCGGATCTCAGTTGATGACGCGGTATTCCGCGAGGTCTACGTGGACGCCGGGACGCTCGCGTGGCCCGGGGAGGTGGATCTCGCGCCGGAAACCCTGATCTGGGACGGCCCGGACCCGAAGAATCGGACCCGTCGGCCCGAAGCCTTCCTTCGACCCAGGAAGCCTCGCTAAGCCCTCGCCACCGGCCCTACCCGGCGATCGCCAGCTAGGGGAACGCCAACCAGCGGACAGGTTGGCCGGTGAGGCCGGCGATGCGGTCGTAATCGTGGTCGCAATGGGCGATGGGATAGCCGAGGCGCTCGGCAACGGCCGCAACGATGAGGTCGACGAGTCGAACGCTCCGCTGATGGCCCGGCCCGCTTTCAGCGAGCAGGCGATGCACCGCAAGGGCGCGCTCCCAGTCCTGCGGCATCGTTGATACGAGCTGCGCGGCCCGAAGCGCCATATCGAAACGGGCGTACTCAGCTGTGTTCCTGGCTCCATTCAGGTACTCGAGGAGGATCGGCTCGCTGATCGCGACCGCGTCGTTCGCCAGCGCCTCGCCGAGCCCCGCCGCGACCCCGGGATCGCGCGCAGCCAGGATCAACGCGCTGGTATCCCAGAGTTCGATCACTCGGTCCCCGGGTCCACTTCGTACGGGGCCGGCTCCTCGGCGAACCGATGCGCGCGCATGGCATCGAGATCAGCCAGCGTCAGCGCCGGGTGCAGGTCGAGGATTGCCATTCGCCGACGACCCCGAATGACTTCGGTGAGGGCTGCGTGGATCGTCTGGGTCGTGGTGGTGGTGCCAAGCAGTTGGCGCGCCTCGCCGACGAGCTCCCGGTCGAGATCGATGGTGGTGTGCTTCCGCATGCGCTCATGATACGCAGAGGACGGCGATTGATCAATGCATACTGGGGTGCCGTCAATGCATCGAGCGCCATGCGACCTCGGCACGCGGGGGTCACGTCTTGCGTCGTGCTTGGTCCCGGGGCAGGTGCGGGGGCGATGGCTCACGGCCCGTCGATCGGAACTCCTTGACAGCAGTACGATCGATGGTTGAACATTCGCACATGGTAGCCATCAGTGTGATCGTCGAGGCTCGACTCAGAGGACGGAACCAGTTGACGCTCCCGGAAGCTGTCGTCCAGGCCGGCGGCATCAAGGAGGGGGAGCGGTTCGCCGTCGAGATCGACCCCGCTGACCCCGACACCGTTCGATTGCATCGCCTCCGGACGAGCTATGCCGGCACGCTCCGGGACGTCTACGGGGATCCGGTTGCCGCCCTCGCCGAGGAGCGGAAGGACTGGCGGTGACGCCTGACTACCGCCGGCTCGAGGTTGCTGTTCCGGCAGCGACCCTGATCGCCCTCGACGCCTCGGTCACGCTCGCGTATCTCGCCGGCACTGAAGCGATCAGTGCGGCTGCGACCTGGATCTTCGATGGCTGCATTGCGAGTGGCCGCAATTCCGGAGTGCTGTCGACGCTCACCGCCGCCGAGCTCCTGGTTCGGCCGTTCCGGGCCGGCGATGCGTCGGTTGCGAATGTCGAAGCCTTCCTCCGGTTCTTCGGCTCAATCCGGCTCGCAGAGGTGACCTACCCCGTCGCTCGGACGGCCGCGCGGCTGCGCGCCGCGACCGGGATTTCGATGCCCGATGCCATTGTCATCGGCACGGCGATCGAGCTCGGCGCCGAGATCATCGCAACGAACGATCGCGGGTGGCCGGCCGGCCTGGCCGGGGCGATCGGACCGCTTCGGATCGTTCAGCTCGGCGACTTCGCCCCGTAGGACCGGCGGCTGGCCGGGATCCCGATTGGACCTTGCCAGCAACCCAGCAATCCAGCATACTGGTCCCGTGAAGGTGACCCTCGACATCGACGCCGACCTGTACCGAGCTGTCAAGGTCGAGGCCGCGCGGGCGGATCGGGCTATCCACGCCATCGTGGAGGAAGCGCTCGAGGCCTGGCTGAGCGCGGCCGAGGAGGCGGAGGATCGCGAATCGGCGAGCGATGCCCTCGCCGAATACCAGCGTGACGGAGGCGAATCGGCCGATGCGTGGTTCGGCCGCCTGGCCGCCGAGACCCAGGCAACGTACGGCGAGTCGGTCCCACCCGCGGACAAGGGGTGAGCGAGAGTCTGTTTCGCGTCGAGCTGACACCAGCGGCACAGCGTCAGCTCCGCCGCCTGCCTCCAGGTTCAGCCGCGGCGCTTCGCGGCCCGATCCTGGGCTTGGGCTTCGAGCCGCGGCCGCCTGGTGCGAGCAAGCTGACGGGCACGGACTTCTGGCGCCTTCGCGTCGGGGACCTTCGCGTGATCTACCTGAGCGAAGAGGCTCGCGGGCTGGTGATCGTCCTGCGGGTCGCCCGCCGCTCGGAAAGTACGTACCGGCGGGTGAGGTAGCCACAACCCGCCGGTGGCCGCCGGGCCGTACTCTTGAGGTGATGCCCCGCGTCGACCCCACCGCCCTGCTCGCCGATCTGGACCCGGAGCAACGCGACGCGGTCGAGGCCACGACTGGGCCGGTCGTCATCCATGCGGGTGCCGGGAGCGGCAAGACCCGGGTCATCAGCCGGCGCACCGCGTACGCCATTGCGACCGAGGTGGTCGCGGCGGATCAGGTCCTCGTGGTCACGTTCACGGACAAGGCGGCGACCGAGATGGTTGCGCGACTCCGGTCGCTCGGGCTGCCCGGCGTCACGGCACGCACGTTCCACGCCCACGCACTGAGCCAGCTCCGGCACTTCTGGCCGGCGGGCCACGATGGGGCGGCACTCCCGGACCTCCTCGATTCAAAGCTGCCGATCGTCAGCCGCCTTGCGCGCCAGCTGCCCGGCCACTACCGGTTCACGCCATCCAAGGACCTGGCCGACGAGATCGAGTGGGCGAAGGCGCGCCGGATCGCACCGACGGCCTACGAACGCGATGCGGCCGCAGCGCACCGAGAACCACCCATCCCCGTCGACCTCTTCGTCCGCATCTTTGGCGACTACGAGCGGGCCAAGGAGCGCTCCAATCGCATCGACTTCGATGACCTCCTGGTCGAGACCGTCATCCTGCTCGAGGGTGACGCGGATGCCGCGGCGACCGTCCGCGCCCGCAAGTCCTGGTTCAGCGTCGACGAGTACCAGGACACGAACCCGCTCCAGCAGCGCCTGCTGGAGCTGTGGCTCGGCGAACGCGACGACCTGTGCGTGGTCGGTGACGAGGACCAGACGATCTACACGTTCACAGGTGCCACCTCGGACTACCTGACCGGGTTCATTGCCCGCCATCCGGGCGCGCGCGAGATCACGCTGTCACGGAATTACCGCTCCTCGCCGGAGATCCTGGCCCTCGCCAACCGCCTGATCGCCGCCGAAGGGCGGGGAAAACGCCTCGTGCCCACGAGGCCGGCCGGCCAGGCACCATCGATCCGGGGACTTGCCGACGGTGACGCGGAGCTCGCGGCCATGGTGGCATCGATCCGTGGGCTGGTAGGGGACCCTGAGGCCGCTGGTGCCCTGCGGACCGGCATGACCCAGGCTGCCGAGATCGCGATCCTCGTCCGGATCAACGCACAGATCCCACCCATCGAGGCCGCGCTGACCAAGGCGCGCATCCCGTTCCGGGTACGGGGCCAGCGGTTCTTCGAGCGCCAGGAGGTGCGCGACGCCCTCCGGCTCCTGAAGAAAATCCCGGAAACCGCGACCGGGCCGATGCTCGCCCACCTCCTCGAGGAGCGGCTGATCACCGAGATGGGCTATCTCGCGGGTGACGACAGCGGCGGCCCGGCCGCCCGTGAGCGAACGGCCTCGCTCGCGCTCGTGATCGAGCTGGCCCAGGAGGCTGTGGCGGCAGACGGCTCCATCGATCCGGCACGATTGCTTGCCGATTTCGCGGCCCGTGCCGCCGCCGAGGCAGAGGGTTCGGCCGACGGCGTGAACCTGCTGACCTACCACCGCGCCAAGGGCCTCGAATGGGACGCCGTATTCCTCCCGCAACTCGAAGAGGGGACCTTGCCCATCCGCCAGGCCAATACCGACGACGAGATTGCCGAGGAACGCCGGCTGCTCTACGTCGGCCTCACGCGCGCACGCCGGCACCTCGAGCTGTCGTGGGCCGATCGACGCGACGCACGGCGCCGGCCGAGCCGGTTCCTCGCCGCGCTCGAGGGTCGGGCGAGTGAGCGCGGCCGCGTGAACATCATTCCCGGGGCTCCGATGAACGCCGGCTCGACGCGCCGCGCCCGGGATGAGGACAGCCCGCTGATGCATGCGCTTCGCGAGTGGCGCCTCACGGCTGCGCGCTCCGATGGCGTCCCGGCCTACGTGATCGCCCCGGACACCCTCCTGATCGACATCGCCGCGCAGCGACCGACCACCATTCCGGCCCTCCGGCGGATGAAGGGGATGGGCCCTTCGCGCCTCGCGCGCTACGGCGCCGAGATCATCGAGATCACGACCGCGAACCGATAACCGGCGCCGAGATCATCGAGATCACCACCGCGAACCGTTGAGGTCGCGCGCTGCATACTCGTTACCAGGCCTGCCCGCCTGGGTCATCGATTGAGGGCTGATGCCATGAAGTGGGTCACTCGTGAACACCCGAAGACGGACCGGATCGCCTGCCCGTGGCTGATCCGGAAGTTCAT
>JANMPD010000086.1:0-12341 GCA_031369685.1 Chloroflexota bacterium
TGGCTCGGCATACGCGCCCTTGACGAGCCGGATCTGCGGCTGGAGGGGCAGGAGGCGCTGGATGTCGGCGGCGGTCCGCTTCAGGTAGGCCTGGAGGCAGATGCCGGTGTTTGCGTGGGCTGCCTTCAATCGCTCGTAGAACGCGATTGTCGACTCGGTGTAGGCGCTGCCTTCCATGTCGACCCACAGGGTCCTGCCGGATTCCGCGGCCTTCGCGGCCAGGGCGCTGGCGTGCTCGAACGTCCGCTCAATGTCGAGGTCGAAGCCGAGTTGGGTCAGCTTCATGCTGACCTCGCCAGCGAGCCGATTGACCCGGATCTGGTCCATCACCCCGAGATAGTGCCCGGCAACCTCGTCGGCCTCCTCGATCCGGGTCAGGTTCTCGCCGAGGCGCGTGTAGAGCGACCCGATGCCCTCGGCCTGGAATTGGGTGCCCGCCGCCAGCGCGCTGTCGGCGTCCTCGCCGGGCATGAACCGGCGCACCGCGCGCTTGGCAAACCAGAGTTTCGGCAGGCGCTCGCGGAGCCATCGATTGCGGGCCATCCAGAGCAGCAGGGATCGCATGGCGCACAGGCTATGCGGTTCACCGCCACTCCGCCGAGTCGTTGCGTCGACCGCGCGCCGGCGGAAGCGGTGTCTGGACGCACCACTGATCGCTCTTAACCGTTCCTAACCCTCCTTATCTGGTTGTCTCGCGGAGCCGCGCATGGTTCACTGGCGAGCAATGAAGGGGTCGACGTCAGGGCAGCGTACGTCGGGCGCCAGAGGTCGTCTGGCGGCAGTCATCGCCTCGGCCGGGCTGGTTGCTTCGACATTCACGCTGGCCCTCCCAGCGTTGCCCGACACCTCACCGCTGATCGCGACGCACGCGTCAGTCCTTGCCGCATCCGGCGGGGACCCGGTCATCGCGGCGGCCGGCGACATCGCATGCGACCCCGCGGACTCGAAGTTCAACGGCGGCGCCGGCGTGTCGAACGGCTGTCGCCAGCTCGCGACCTCAAATCTCCTCGTGAACTCCGGTCTGGCGGCCGTCCTCGCCCTGGGCGATAACCAGTACTACTGCGGCAGCTACTCGGCCTTCATGGGTTCGTACGACCTGAGCTGGGGGCGAGTGAAGGCGATCACCTACCCGAGCGTCGGGAACCATGAATACCTGACCCACGGCGGATCGAGCCCGAGCACCGGGTGCGACGCGAGTAACACCGGCGCAGCTGGCTACTACCAGTACTTCGGCGCGCGCGCCGGAAACCCATCACAGGGCTACTACAGCTTCAATGTCGGGGCGTGGCATCTCATCTCCCTCAACACCCAGTGCTCGTCGGCCGGCGGCTGCGGCACCACGAGCCCGCAGGGGAAGTGGCTCGCGGCCGATCTCGCCGCCCATCCGAACCAGTGCACCCTGGCGTTCTTCCATATCCCGCTGTTCAGTTCCGGTGGCCGCGCAGCCAGCAACGCGAACGGGTTCTGGCAGCTCCTGTACGCAGCCCATGCCGACGTCATCCTCAACGGCCACGATCACATCTATGAGCGCTTCGCTCCGCAGACGCCGACCGGCACGCTCGACGCTGCAAACGGCATCCGTGAGTTCATCGTCGGGACCGGCGGGGCCAACATGACGAGCCTGTCAACGATCGTGGCCAACAGCGAGGTCCGGAACTCGTCCACGTTCGGCGTCCTCGACCTGGCCCTCCGCGCGACGGGCTATGACTGGAACTTCGTGCCGGAGGCGGGCAAGACCTTCACCGACGCCGGGTCCGGTACCTGCCACGCCAGTGGTGGCGGCGGTGGCGACACGCAGAAGCCGACCGTCCCGTCGATCACGTCCGGCACCGCCGTCTCCTCGAGCCGGGCCGACCTCGCCTGGACGACGTCGACCGACAACACCGGCGTGACCGGCTACACGGTGTATCGAAACGGCTCGCCGATCGGGACGACCAGTGGGCCGACGGCCACGACGTACAGCGACCTGACGGTCAGCCCCTCGACCACCTACAGCTACACGGTCGATGCTTTCGACGCCGCGAACAACCACTCGACCCAGTCGACGGCTAGAGTCGTCACCACCCCTGCGGTGGTCACCGATACCGGCCCACCATCGATTCCCTCGATCACCTCGGCTACGGCGCCATCATCGGGCCGCGTTGACCTCGCCTGGACGACCTCGACCGACGATGTCGGCGTGACCGGCTACACCGTGTACCGGAACGGCTCGATGATCGGAACGACCAGCGGGCCGACGGCCACGACGTACAGCGACCTGACCGTCAGCCCCTCTACCTCGTACAGCTATACGATCGATGCCTTTGATGCGGCGGGCCGCCATTCGAACCCGTCGGCGTCCGCCGTCGTTCTGACCCCCGCCTCGTCGGTGCCCGTGACCCTGGTCCCGACCGCCGACAGCTACGTCGACGCGTCGACGGCGACCACGAACTACGGCACGTTGACCTCGCTCCGCTTCGACGGCTCGCCGGTGGTCCGCAGCTACGTCATGTTCGATCTCTCGGGCGTCTCCGGGACGATCACGAAGGCCACCCTGCGGGTCTATGCGAATACGGCATCCGGTGCCGGCTACACGGTCGGCGGGACGGCAACCACGTGGACCGAGACCGGCCTGACATCCGGCAACGCACCGCCCGTGGGTGCCTCTATGGGCAGCTCCGGGGCGTTTGGGGCATCCAGCTGGACGAGCGCGGACGTTACGTCGCTGATCGGAACCGGCAAGCTCAGCCTCACCCTGTCCGGGATCGACGGAACGGCCGTCCGGCTGTCGAGCCGGGAGTCGGGGACAACAACCGCTCCGCAACTCGTGGTCGAGAGGGCAAGCGCCCCGCCACCGCAGCCGCCCGTCGCCTCGTTCACGCCATCGGTGACGACCCAGACGGCCGGCCTGCCGATCAGCTTCACCGACACGAGCACCAACACGCCGACGTCCTGGCTCTGGGACTTCGGCGACGGGACGAGCTCGACGCTCCAGAACCCGAGCCACACGTGGACGACCGCCGGGCCGTACACCGTCAGCCTGACCGCCAGCAACGGCGTCGGCCCGAGCGTGCCGTCGGCCACGGTCGGCATCACCATCGATCCCGACGGATCACCGCCCACGACCCCTTCGACCTTCACCGCGGCCGCCAACGGCTCGACCAAGATCGACCTCGGATGGGGCGCCTCGAGCGACAACGTCGGCGTCACCGGCTACGACCTCTACCGGGCCGACCTCGTGGCTCCGCTGGCCCTCCTCGGTCCCGCTACGCTCAGCTACCAGGACACGGGGTTGACGGCCAACACGACCTACACCTACACGGTCCTCGCCCGTGACGCCGCCAACAACCGGTCCGCCACTGCCGGTCCGAGGTCGGCGACGACCGATGCCCTGCCCCCGCCACCACCGAGCCAATTGACCCTGGTCCCGATCGCCGACAGCTATGTCGATGCCTCGAGTGCCGCGGCGAATTACGGCACGTTGATCTCGCTCCGCTTCGACGGCTCGCCGATCGTCCAGACATACATCATGTTCGACCTGTCGGGTCTATCCGGGACGATCACCAGGGCGACCCTCCGTGTGTACGCCAACACCGCCTCGAGCGCCGGCTACACGGTCGGCGGGACGGCAACCACGTGGACCGAGACCGGCCTGACGGCCGGCAATGCCCCCGCTATCGGGGCGTCGATCGGCAGCTCCGGTGCGATCGCCGCGGGGACCTGGACGACCGTCGATGTCACCGCGCTCCTCGGTTCGGGCAAGCTCAGCTTCGCCCTGTCGGGGATCAACAGCACGGCCGTGCGGTTGTCGAGTCGCGAGTCGGGAGCCACGGCACCCCAGCTCATCCTGGACTTCGCCCCCTGACCTGACCCGGTCGCGGGTGACCCTCGCATCCGTCGGGCCGACCGCAACCCAAATGCAACGGTGCATGTATTGCAATCGGCATTGGGAATATGCAACCCTGTGTGCCTGATGCGTCGCATGACCTGGCTCGAGAGTTCAAAGAAGCCTTGGCGGCCCGAGGAACGGGTCCCGGGGCTCTAGGCGTTCGACAGCACGAACCGAAGGGCCTTCCAGGACGAAGGACCTTGCGGCCGCGGACGCCGGACGGTGACCGCGGCTTTTCGTTTGCAGCGAACGGTTCTTCGCCTGACGGCCCTCCAGCAGCGGAGGAGCTCAGATGCAGGCAGTCATCCTTGGGGATGGGGGCATGGGTCGCGCGATTGCCGACGCGCTGACGAACCGGGGCGAGCCTCGGCCGCCGGTCCTCGGGCGCCCGCGACACCCGAGCGCGAACCACGATCTTCGCGACCTCGGGCTCGGGAGCGACACCGTCCTCGTGGAGGCCTCCCGCGGTGAAGCCGTCCGCGCAAACCTCGTCGCCGGGCTTGGGGCCGGTGTCCGTCGGTTCGTCATTGCCACGACCGGTTGGGAATCGAGTCGTGATGCGGTGGAGCGGGATCTCCTGGCCACCAGGGCCACGGCCGTCGTCGCCTCGAACTTCTCCCCGGGAGTAGTGCTCTTTGGCCGACTCGTCGAGGAAGCCACGCGACTGTTCGGTGCCCTCGACGCGTTCGATCCGTACCTGGTCGAGTGGCACCGCCGCACGAAGGTGGATCGGCCGTCGGGCACGGCACGTACTCTCGCCGAGCGGATCATCGCGAACCATCCGACCAAGACCCGGATCGCGCGGCAGATCGCGGAAGGTCCGCCGGCCTCGGATGAGCTGGACGTGGCCGTCATCCGGGCGGGTGCCGCGCCGGGGATGCATCTCGTGGGCTTCGATGCCCCCGGGGAGAGCGTTGAACTCCGGCTGACCGCCCGAGATCGGTCGGCCTATGCGAGCGGAGTCCTCGCCGCCATCGACTGGCTACGGGTAGCGCGGTATGAACCCGGGTTCGTTGCCTTCGATCCCGTGGTCGTCGACTCGGTCCTGGCAGGGACGCCCGGGGCACCGCCGCCCCGAGCACCGGCGCCCGGGGCGCCGGCGGGCCTCCAGCCGGTCGGGGCACCGCCGAGCTTCCCGCCGGTCCCGCCGCTTCAGCCCGTCGCCTAGGGAGGACGGCGACGAAGCCCCATTCCCTCCCCACGAAGCGCCGACCGGTTCGGCGATCTACCGATCACCACGAACGAAGGAGTCCTCGATGTCAACGCCAACACCCCGCTCCAGCGCATCGCTCACCCGAACATCGCGACCGGCCCAGCGGCCCGCGCTGCGCGGTGCGTTCACGGCGCTCGTGACCCCCTTCACCCACGATGGTTCCCTCGATGAAGCCTCGTTCCGACGCCTCGCCCGCTGGCAGATCCTCGCCGGGATCGACGGGCTCGTGGTGGCCGGCACGACCGGTGAAGCCCCGACGCTCGATGATGTCGAACGCGATCGCCTGATCGCCGCCGCGGTCGACGTCGCGGCCGAGCGCCCGTCGCGGCGGCGCGTCCAGGTCATCGCCGGGACCGGCACGTATGACACGGCGGCTACGATCCGCGCGACCCGGCGCGCTGCCCATCTCGGGGCGGACGCCGCGCTCGTGGTCGCGCCGTACTACAACCGCCCCAACGCCCGCATGCTCCTCGAGCACTTCCGGGCCGTCGCCGACGAGGGCGACCTGCCGGTGATCGTCTACAACGTCCCGTCTCGAACGGGTACCAACGTCGACGTGGACACGTTCCTCGCGCTCGCCGAGCACCCCAGGATCGTCGCGGTCAAGGAGGCCAGCAACAACCTCGAGCAGATCGCGCGGATCTGCCGGGACCGGCCGCGCGATGTCGCCGTACTCGCGGGAGACGACGCCTGGACATTGCCGATGCTCGTCCTGGGTGGGGACGGCGTGGTATCGGTGGCGTCGAACGAGATCCCGGCGGAGATGGGAGCCCTGTGCAACGCGGCGAGCGCGGGAGACTGGGAGGAGGCCCGCCGGATCCACAGACGCTGGCTGCCGCTCATGCTGGCGAACTTCCAGGGTGCGCCGAACCCGGTCCCGGTCAAGGCCGCTCTCAGCTTGATGGGGCTGCTCGACACCGACCGCCTGCGCCGGCCGATGCTTCCCCTCGACGACCAGTCACGGACGCAGCTCGGCGTGCTCCTCCAGCATCTCGGGCTCATCGAAGTCGGCGGGGGGCGCCAGCGGTCGGCCACCCAGTCCCGCCAGGAGGCCGTGGCATGAGCGAGGACTTCCTCGCCGCGCTCACCGCGGGCACCCGGCGGGTTGCCGAACCGGACGCATCGCAGCCCGATGGATGGCGCGTGGACCCGGAAGCCCGATCGGGGATCCTCGCCCTGTTCGCGGACCGAACGGTCGAGGAGTGGCTGCTCGGGCCGTTTCGATACCGAGACCGGATCGGGCTGCCCACGCACCCGCTCGATGACCCGACCGTGCGGGTCGTGCCCGGTGGCACGAGCGTCCGGGCGGGAGCGCACCTCGAGTCCGACGTGGTGATCATGCCACCGAGCTTCATCAATATCGGTGCCTGGATCGGGGCCGGGACGATGGTCGATTCAGGCGTACTCGTGGGCTCCTGTGCCCAGATCGGACGGAACGTTCACCTCGCGGCAGGTGTCGTGATCGGGGGCGTCCTGGAGCCGGCCGGCGCTCGCCCCGTCATCGTCGAGGACGAGGCGTTCATCGGTGCCGGCGTGAGCCTCCTGGACGGCGTCATGATCCGGGCGTCGGCCGTCATCGGCGCCGGGGTCACCCTGACCGGCACGTCTCGCCTGTTCGATCTCGTCCACGGGGCCGAGCTCGGGGGCACGAGCTTGCGCCCGTTGGTCGTCCCGGAACGCGCCGTCGTCGTACCCGGCGTGCGATCCCTGCCGGGAGCCTTCGCCGTGGAGCACGGCCTGTCGGTCGCCACCGCATTGATCGTGAAGTACCGGGACCCGGGTACGGACGCCCGGGTCGCACTCGAGGCAGCGCTGCGCTGATCGATGGGTGGCGCGATTAGACCCTTGACGCGCCGAATCGGCCGGACCACACTCACGCCCGAGCGTCCCATCTGCTCTGTGCTGCCCTGCGCCGATCCGCCTTCCTGGAAGGTCCCCGATGGCATCATCGCCCGGCCTGATCGTTCGAAACGCGCGTGTTCATCCCACGCCGAGTCGTGGCGCCGGCCTGCTCGACATCCATGTTCGCGACGACCGCATCGAGGCGATTCGACCGGCCGGCGAGATCCGCGCAGACGGACTCCTCGAATTGGATGCCGCGGGCAGTCTCGTGTCACCGCCGCTCGTCGATCCGCACGTCCACATGGATGCCGTCCTGACTGTTGGCGAACCCCGCTACAACGAATCGGGCACGCTGATCGAGGGAATCCAGACCTGGGCGGAGCGCAAGCCGTTCCTGACCCGCGAGGACGTGAAGAGCCGCGCCCTCGAGGCGATCCGCTGGGAAGTGGCCCAGGGAACCGGCCTGATCCGATCCCACGTCGATGTCTGCGACCCGAATCTCGTCGCGCTCAAGGCGCTCCTCGAACTGCGCGAGGAGGTCCGTGACATCGTCGACCTACGGCTGATCGCCTTTCCCCAGGACGGGATCCTGTCCTTCCCGAACGGCAAGGAGCTGATGCGCGAGGCGATGCGCCTCGGGTGCGACATCATCGGTGGCATCCCGCATTACGAGTGGACTCGCGACGATGGCGTCGAAGAGGTGCACTTCATCTTCGATCTCGCGAAGGAGACCGGTGCCCCGATCGATCTCCACTGTGACGAAACCGATGACGAGCAGAGCCGGTTCCTCGAGGTCGTTGCGGCTCGAACGATCCGGGACGGCATGGGCGGCCGCGTCGTTGCGGGCCACACCACGGCGATGGGCTCCTACAACGACAACTACGCGTTCAAGCTGATCCAGATCCTCAAGCGCGCCGGGGTCACGATCGTTGCCAACCCGCTCGACAACATCGTGCTCCAGGGACGCTTCGACACCTATCCGAAGCGGCGCGGCATGACCCGCGTGAAGGAGCTCGACGCGGCGGGCATCAACGTTGCCTGCGGGCACGATTCGATCATGGATCCGTGGTACCCGCTGGGCCGCGGCTCGATGCTCGACGCCCTGTCGATGCTGGTTCACGTTGCCCAGATGAGCGGGCGTGCGGAGCTGTTCCGGGCCTACGAAATGGTCACCACGAACCCGGCCCGGGCGGCGGAGGTGCCCTACGGGATCGCCGAAGGGTTGCCCGCCAACTTCGTCGTCTTCGATTGCACCGACGAGGCCGAGGCAATCCGGCTGCGCCCGGCGGCCCGCTGGGTCGTCCGCCTCGGGCGGGTGGTCGCGGAAACGGAGCCGTCGCGCAGCGTCGTCCACCACGGCGGCACTACCAGACCGGTGACCTTCACGAAGCCGGAGGTGGGTAGTCGATAGACTCGCCTTGAGCGCAACCCGGGGGACGGTGGTTGAACAGCCCGCGCGACGTGCGCGGACACCAGAGGAAGGGAGCTCGGTGTCAACATGGCGACTGAAGCGATTCGGCTTGGTGGGATGCCTACCCACGAAGGCGATCTCTCGATCGAAGGACGTGGGATCGAGCCGATCCCGGAGAGTGCCCGATACGGTTCGGTGAACCGGGTGTTCACCGTCTGGTTTACGCCGAACCTGGTGCCTGCGGCGTTCTTCATCGGCCTGCTCGCGTCCGCAGGTTTCCTCCAGGTCGGGTTCGCGTCCGGGTTCCTCGCGATCGTCGTGGGCAACCTGATCGGCGCCGCCCTGGTCGGCCTCATGAGCCAGATGGGCCCGGCGACCGGCATGGCCCAGATCCCGCTGTCGCGCCTCGCGTACGGCAAGTCGATCGTAGTACCGGGCATCCTCAACTGGTTGAGCTGCATCGGCTGGGACGGCATCAACTCCGTCTTCGGTGCGGCGGCGCTGTCGATCCTGACCGGCCTGGACTTCATCCCGTCGCTGATCATCCTCGTGGTGATCCAGGCCGGGCTGTCGATCGTCGGGCACGAGGCGATTCACCTGTTCGAAAAGTGGATGGCCATCGTCCTCGGGATCATGTTTGCCATCCTCACGGTCGCGATCGCCGGGCAGGCGTCCACCGGCCTGGCTCGGACCGACGGAATGACTGGGCTCGACGGGGTCGGGGCCTTCATCCTGTACGCATCGATCACCGCCAGTTTCGTCGTTGCGTGGAGCCTGTACGCCTCCGATTACAGCCGCTATCTGCCATCAACGGCATCAAAGTCCAAGGTCTTTTGGCTGACGGTCCTGGGGCTGACGCTGTCCGCCGGCTGGATCGAGACGCTCGGCCTGCTCGTTGCCGACAAGGCCACCGAAGGCGGGGCGGTCGACACGATCAACACGATCCTGTCCGGGTCCTTCCTGGCTCCGCTGGCGATGCTGGCCATCGCGATCGGCACGATCGCGGTCAACGCGATGAACGACTACACGGGGTCCCTGTCGCTCCAGGGTGCGGGCCTCCGGATTTCCCGGGTCTACTCCGCAGGCGCGGTGGCCGTCCTCGGGTTCCTGTTCACGCTGTACCTGAATGATGGCAACCTGACCGGAAAGTTCGAGAGCTACCTGTTGTTCATCCTCTACTGGGTCACCCCGTGGGCCGGCGTCGTGCTGGCCGACTGGTGGCTTCGAGGCCGGAAGGCAGATGTCTCGCGCCTCGCCGACTACGCCTCCCTGCCGTCAGGGATCGTGGGACTCGTCGCGCTGGTCATCGGCTTCGTCGTCTCGCTGCCGTTCCAGACGTCGAGCATCGGGGGCGACCTCGCCAAGGCCACGGGTCTTCCCATCAACGCATGGGCTCCGGCCCTCCACTACGCGGACTTCGCGTTCGCGATCGGGTTCGCGGTTTCGTTTGCCGTGTACTGGGTTGCCGCGCGGGGATCCGTCTCCCGCGCCTGAGCCCGACCGTAACGCTCAGTCGGTCCCCGTCGGCAGCGCTGGCGGGGACCTTCAAGTTGAGCCGCGCGCTACTCGGGGCGGCCCGATTCCGCGCCGGGCGGCCGCCGGCCCCCTTGCCTCGCCCACCGGGCCTCAGATCGCAGTCCGACGTCAATTTCATACGTGTGGCGTATGAACGCCGGTTCCTCATACATGGGGCGTAAGAAGTCGACCGCTCCTGCCATATGCGGTCTGATCTCGGCGCTCGGTGTACCGAATTAGGCGTGAATCCAAGCGTTCCGCGCCCTCGCGCCTCGGTTTCATACGTCCGGCGTATGAAACCAGCCGCTGGACAGCGAGCCGAACCCTCACCACGTCGACTTCTTACGTGGGGCGTATGAGGATCCGCCGTCGCTGATGCCCTCGGTTGCCGTCAGGCGGGAGCGGCGTCCGAACCTGGGGAGTGCGGCGCGTGGACGACAGGTGCCAGCGGGAGGTCTGCCACATGCGCCGCGATCTCGGCCGCGCTCGCGATCCACAACCCATCGATCTGCCGGGCGCGAGCCATGAGGCCTTCCAGCGCGACGGCGCGCGAAGCCCGCCCGGAGATGAACGGGTGATTGGTGAGCATGAACAGCCCACCCTCCTCGACGAGCGCCTCGAGCTCGAGCGTCCAGCGGGCGATGACATCGGCCGGGCTTGCGATCACGCCGGACCCGGTGATGCCTGGAAGGTAGTTGTACGGCTCCCAGTCATCGAGGCTCCAATGCCCCGGCAACTCGACGATCGTCGCCGCTCCGGGCACGGCCGAGGTGGCCAAGAGGTACGGGTGATCCGCATCCATGAGCCCGCTGTCGTACGCGAATCCGTGCTTGACCAGCAGCGCGGGGAGCCAGTACGAGAGCTCCCAGTTCGGGGCACGGTAGCCAATGGGCCGGATACCGGCTACCGCGTCGAGCGCCTCGAGACCGCGCAGCAGGCGCCGTTCCTCGGTCGCCTCGTCGTTCGCCGAGCGGGCACCTTCGTGGAGGTAGCCGTGGTGGCCTATCTCATGACCCGCGTCCCGAATGGAGCGCACGGTGTCCGGCCAACGTTCAGCCGTGTAGCCGGGGATGAAGAAGGTCGTCCGGATGCGCTGACGATCGAGGATGCGCAGAAGGCGCGGCACACCCGTCCGGGGACCGTAGGCCTGGTGGCTCATCACGTCGAGCCATCCGGCCGCCTCCGGGTGGTCATTCAGAATTGGACTCTCGGCATCCACGTCGAACGTGAAGCACGCCGCCGCACGAATGCCGTCGGGCCAGTGAAAACCCGGCGGAAGCGGGTCCCGCCACGCCTCGCGCCCGGCCTCGTACCCGATGGGGTCGCTCACGTGTCGCGGCGGCGCAGCGCCACGAGGGACAGCATCTCGTACGCCAGGTTGGCAGCCAGCGTGGCGGTCTGGCCTGCCGGGTCGTAGGCCGGAATGACCTCGACGACATCGAAGCCCACGAAGTCGATGCCGGTCAGCGCACGCAGGATCGCGAGCATGTCGTGGGCCGATGGTCCGCCGGCTTCCGGAGTGCCAGTGCCCGGAGCGTAGGCCGGATCGACGACGTCGATGTCGAAGCTGATGTACGCGGGCCGGTCCCCGACGCGTTCCTTGATCCGGGACGCAACCGCGGCCGGGCCCATCCGGAATACGTCCTCGGTCGTGAGGTAGTCGAGACCCAGCTCCGTTCGCAGTCCGGTCCAGTCCTCGGGTCCGTACAGCGAGCCCCGCAACCCGACCTCGATGGAGTGGGCCGTGTCGACGAGTCCCTCCTCGATCGCCCGGCGCATCCACGTTCCGTGGTTGTGCTTCTCGCCGAAGTAGCTGTCCCAGGCGTCCGTGTGGGAATCGAAATCGATGACCGCGACCGGCCCGCGTGATCGGGTGGCGCGCAGGTGGGGCAGCGTACAGGCGTGGTCACCGCCGATGAGCAACGGAATGACGCCTGCCTCCACGATCGGCGCGATGGCCGCCTCGATGGCCGCGTAGCTCCGTTCCGTGTAGCCCGGGACGATGGCGACATCCCCGAAATCGACGCACGACAGGATCTCGAACGGGGAGACATCGAGGTTCGAGTTGTAGGGTCGCAGCATCGCGCTCGCGGTCCGCACCGCGCTCGGCCCGAAGCGGCCCCCGACGCGATAGGTGACGCCCGTATCGAACGGGACCCCGATCATGGCGACGTCGACGTCAGCGAGCGACGTGACATGCGGCAGCCGGGCAAACGTCGTGGGGCCCGTGAACCGCGGGCTCAACATCGAATCTTCGGGGACGTAGCGAGGCATGGGCATGAGTCTAGCGCGGTGGTTGACGGCGCAATGGCCGAGCGGCTAGGATCCACGGACAACTGAATAGCCTATCCAGAGTGGTGGAGGGACCGGCCCTTTGAAGCCACGACAACCTATCGGCGGAGACGCCGACAAGGTGCCAATTCCGGGCAGGACAACCACCTGCGAGATAGGGATCACCCATTGACCCTTCCCGCAGGAAGGGTTTCTTGTTT
>JANMPD010000096.1:0-2447 GCA_031369685.1 Chloroflexota bacterium
CGAGGACGTCGATGATTCAGATGACAACGGAGGCGGGACCAGCCCGTGGCTGTGGATCTCCGGCCTCCTGGCGATCGTGATCCTCGGCCTCGCCGCCTTCCTCGTCTTCCGCTTGATCAACAGCACGCCGACGCCGGGACCCGAACAGATCTCCGTACCCAATCTGGTGGGCCTGAGCTACGACGAGGCCAAGACCACGGCAGAAAAGTTGGGCTTGAAGGTCGTCCAGTCCGTGTTCGAACCGAGCAGCGAGCCCGTCAACACGGTTCTGAAGCAGACGCCCGGGTCGGGTGAGTCGGTGAACAAGGGCGAGACGATCCTGTTAACGCTCGCCCAGGGCGACCAGCCGGTTGCGGTTCCCGACCTCCGTGGCAAGTCCGAATCGGAGGCCCTCAACCTGATCGTCGCCGCCAAGCTCCAGATCGGAACGCGGACAGAGGCGTTCGACGACTTCATCCCCGTCGGTTCGGTGGTCAGCCAGGTCCCGGGGCCCGGACAACTCGTGATCCAGGGGCTGGCGGTCAATTACGTGATTTCCAAGGGCCCGGAGCCGACTCCATCGCCGTCGCCCAGCCCGTCACCGACCCCTTCACCGACCCCGACGCCAACACCGGCACCAACACCACCGCCGACGCCCACGCCGACCCCACCGCCGACGCCGACGCCGACCCCAGCACCAACGCCCACCCCGACCTTATAGCGGGCGCCCGCGCGCCGCTACGTTTCGAGGTCGTTGAACAGCGTGACCCTGGCAGCCCACGGGTCGACCAACGGGGCCTCGGACGAGGTCGTTGCGGTCACGCGGCGTTCAGAGCGAGCCATTGGAGGCGAGTCCCTCGAGCCGGAAGTCACCGGGTGTGCTGTGCGCTCGCGCACAAGCTCGACCGGCACGAAGTCCCGCGCCGACTCGCTATCGCGTGGCTCTGACCGGGGTTGCGTGGCGGGCTTGAATTCGGCATGTTTCGGCGCGCTACCCTCCCAGCACCCGCGATGTTCCGTGCCCAACAGCGGCAATCGTCGACGATCGAGGCCGCAATAGCCGACCTGGGCCGCCACGCTGCGCCGGAAATGCTGGCAAGTAGAACAGGTGGTCGAGGATCGATGACACACCCAGCAGCGGGCCGTCTCCGCCTGGGGAGTGCCGCAGTGGGGGCACCGCCACATCGACATGGCCGCATGGTAGCTGCCGATGCAAGTCCCGTCGAGGCGGTGCGCTACTTGACGACGTTGATGGTCTTGGCCGCGGAAGTTGTGCCGTACTGGGTCGTCGACACGAAGGCCGTCGCAATCCCGTTACCGATGGTGACGCCCTTCGGCAGGGTCGTGCTGAACGTCGCGCGGCCATCGGCGCCCGTCACCGCGTCCTTCGCGACCGGTGGGATGCCCGGAACCGTCAGCGTAAACGTGACCGAGGCGCCGCTGACCGGTTGCCCGTCAGGGTCCACGACCAGGACCGAGAGTTGGAGGGAGATGGGCAGCGAGCTGGTTGCGATCCGGTAGGCCGATGAGGTGAGGGTCGCGGTCAGCTTGCCGTTGCCACGGATGAGCGTCACCGCGAGTTCACCGTTGTTGCCGGCCGGATCGCGACCTGTGATCGTGATCGAGTTCGCGCCCGGCTCGAGCGCGAGGCTGAGCGTGAACGCGCCGTCGGTGCCCGCTACCCCGGAAAACGATTGGCCGTTGGTGATGTTCCGCGCGAGAAGCGTCGTTCGTGGTTGCGTCGTTCCGATCAGGATGGCCACCGTGCGGTTCACGGTGCCGCCGTCCTTCGGTGATGTCAGCACGATCTTGGGTGGATCCGTATCCAGGATGAAGGTCACGACCGGTGACGGCTCCGATTCCACGCCGGCCTCCGAGATGGTTGAGTGGAAATCGTTGCGGCCGGGCGTCAGGTCCACCGGCACGATCATCCGGATCGTATTGCCGATCGGGACCTCGGCGATCGGGGCCGGTTCCTGGCCCTCGAGCGTCAGGTAGACCCGCAGCCGAGCTGCCGTGTTCCCGACGGTGACCGATGGAACGGTGATCAGCAGATCGACGGTCGCGAGGTTCGTGTATGGCTCGCTGGGCGTAGCGACGATGGGTGCGTCCGCGGCGAGAAGCTCCGTCGCGGATGGAGCGGGGGTCGAGACGATCTTGTCGAAGAAACCGGTCAGCGACGTCGACAGCACACCGAACATCGTGCCGATCCCGCCGCTGGCGGCCAGGACCACGCCACCTCCCAGCGCAGCAAGCGCAACGACCAGGACCAAGCGCGCGGGGAGGGCCAGCCTTCGTCGTCGCCGATCAAGCCCCTTGGCTTGCTTGAGCCGATAGGCATCGGGCGCAGGCACCCGAACGCGCTGGGGTTTGGGGCGGCCAGTACTCGGAGCGCGGGGCCGAACGTGGGACGGTCGGCTACCGCGGTTGGTCGGCATCGGTGCGTATGGTCGCACGGATGGCCCGTC
>JANMPD010000128.1:0-1544 GCA_031369685.1 Chloroflexota bacterium
GGTCATGGTCCTGCTGGCCTACACGATCTTCACGACCACGCTCGTCCTCCAGCGCAAGGCCGCCTCGCGAATGCTTGCCATGGGGCTGTCATCGCTGACGATCCCGACGATCCTGTGGTCGCTGAACCTGGGGCTGCTCCCGATCGCGGTGTTCGTCGGGGCGCTGGGGGCGCTGCTGATCCGGGGCCTGCGCGGCGCGGCCGCCGAGGCATGGCTCGCCGAACTGTGAGGCAATGGCCAGGATCAGCCGGAGCAGCTTGAAACGCGCCCTCGCGCGCGAGGGCGCCCGGCACGCTACCCTTGCGCACGCACAGCCACCCGTCCGATCGTCGGCTATTCGCTGGCCGGTTCGACGATGAACAACTGATCACGAGGCCGTTTGTGAACACCCCGAATCAACTGACGACGCCGACCAAGTCCGGAAACCGCGGCGGCAGTCGACGCCCGACGCCCAAGCCATCGTTCCTCACCCGCAACCGGGGCCGGCTGCTGTGGGGCCTCGCTGGCCTGGCGTTGGTGGGCATCGCGACGCTGGCATTCCTCAACGCGACGTCGCCCGCGTACGCCTGCGCCACGGACTGGAACCCGGCGCCGACGTCGGCGCCCGCCGCCGATGCTACGCCACGCCTCGGCATCACCCAGACCGATCTCGGGAATCAACACGTCACCCCTGGTGCGTTCGTGAAGTACGCCCTGTGCCCACCGGCGAGCGGCAATCACTACAACGCCACGGGCGATGGCCCCATCCGAGCGGGTGTGTACGGCCCCGATGACCAGGCCACGCCCCAGGGCTGGATCCACAACCTGGAGCACGGCGGCCTCGTGCTGCTGTACCGATGTACCAGCGACGATACGGCCTGCTCGGACAGCGGCCAGGCGGCCCTGAACCAGTTCAACGCCTCGTTCCCCAACAGTCCGATCTGCGACATCCCGAAGGGAGGCGCGGGGCCGGTCGTTGCCCGATTCGACCAGATGAAGTGGCCCTATGCCGCCATCCTCTGGGGCCTCGTGCTGCCGCTCGATTCCCTCGACGTGGACAAGGTCTACGCGTTCTTCGCCCAGCAGGGCGACCGGACCAACCCGGAGCCAAACTGTCCCAAGCCGACCGATACGCCCGCGCCGACGCCCGCGCCGACCGATACGCCGTCGCCGACGGTCACGCCGGCGCCGTCCGTTGACGCGTCCGCGAGCCCGACGCCCGCGGCGAGCTGAGGCCGGGCCAACCGGTGCGCTTCTTCGCCTTCCTCGCTGACGACGGTCCCGCCGCGGGGCTGCTGACGGGGGAGGACACCGTTATCCGGCTCCACAGCGTGGACGGTGGACTCGACCTGACCCTCGCCGAGGACCGACTCGGCGCGCTGATCGAGGAAGCCGGAGCGCTAACGGCCGGGACGGCCCCGACCAAGGGACGGACCCGTGCCATCCCGGTCGGCGACCTTGAGCCGCTCCCGGCGATCGAATTCCCGGGCAAGATCGTGTGCGTGGGCCTCAACTACGCCGATCATGTCGCCGAGGGTGGTCGCGCCGCGCCGGAACGACCGCTC
>JANMPD010000183.1:0-3407 GCA_031369685.1 Chloroflexota bacterium
GGACCTGCGCGGCTCGCCCGACCGTGACGGCCGGGTCATGCGCTCCACCATTCGCGCGGTGGCCGACGAGCTCGCCTCCGCGGCTGAACTCGTCTTCGGGAAGACGGCGGGCCGCCCGGCCGCACTCGTGCGCGGTGCGGCCTTCACCCGCGGCGAGGGCACCATCCGCGACGCTCTGATGCCGGCTTCGTTCGATCTCTTCCGCTGAGGTGCTCCGGGCCGCGACGGATCGACGGCACGCGTTACGCTGTGCGCACTGGCAGGAGATTCGTTCGTGAAATTCGGGCTGCAGATCAGTTCGTTCACGTGGCCCGGGGGGCCGGCGCAACTGGCTCCGACGCTGGCTCGCATTGTCCGGGCCGCCGATGACGCGGGGTTCGATTCGATCTGGGTCATGGACCACTTCTTCCAGATCCGGGTGGTCGGCCGGCCAGAAGAACCGATGCTGGACGGAATGACCACCCTCGGTTACATGGCCGCGCATTCGGACCGGGCCCGGATCGGGCTGATGGTCGGCGGGATTCATTACCGCCAACCAGCGCTCTGGATCAAGGCCACCACCACGCTGGACGTGCTGAGTGGCGGTCGAGCCTGGTTCGGTATCGGCGCGGCCTGGAATCAGGAGGAATCAGCCGCCCTTGGGTTCCCGTTTCCGTCGCTCGGGACGCGCTTCGAGATGCTCGAGGACACCCTGCGCATGGCCCACGCGATGTGGGCGGGCGAACGAGGGACCGAGGAGGACTTCACGGGCGGCCACGTTCGCGCGACCCGCCTGCTCAACTCGCCTCAGGCCCTCAGCCGCCCGCGGATCCCGATCATGATCGGCGGCGGGGGTGAGCAGAAGACCCTGCGGCTGGTCGCGAAGTACGGGGACGGCTGCAATGTGTTCGGCGGCCCGGAGAAGCTGCACCACAAGTTTTCCGTGCTGAAGCGGCATTGCGAGGACCTGGGGCGGCCCTACGGCGACATCGAGCGTTCCACCCTCCAGAACGTCCACGTCGATGCTGATGGGGCGAAGGGCGCCGAGTCGCCGGGCCAGGTGACGGATCGATTTGCGGAGCTCGGGGATGCGGGTGCCCAGAGCATCGTGTTCAGCGTCCGGGACGTCTGGCAGACGGACAAACTTGACCTGCTCGGCAGGACCGTGCTCCCGGACCTGCGCGCCGCATGAAGACCCTGGCGCGGCTCGGAATGCTGATCGTGGTCCTCGGCGCCATCGTCTATCCCTTGCGTCTCGACGACGTACCGAACCTGTTCCCGGCAGGCACACCCACGCCGAGCGGCGATACCGCCGTTGGACCAACGCCCTCGCCGACGGGTGGCGAGACGACCCTGACCCAATCGCCAACCGCCACTGCCCGTGCCACACCGCGGGCTACCCCGAGCCGCACGCCGACATTGCCGCCCACGCTTGCTCCCACGCCGCCGCCCACGCCGACCCCCACGCCGGCCCCCACGCCGCCGCCCACTCCGGCCCCCACGCCTCTGCGAACGCCCGCGCCGACGCCAACCCCGACGATCACGACCGGCGCCTGGCCGACTGTCCGCCACATCTACCAGATCGTGTTCGAGAATCACGAGTCCACCGAGATCATCGGCAGCAGTCAGGCGCTCTATATCAACTCGCTGATCAGAGGCTACGAGGTCGCCACGAACTACACGGCGGTTGCCAAGCCATCCCAGCCGAACTATCTGGCCATGTTCGCGGGCTCCACCCTCGGCGTCTCCGACAACGACAATCACGACCTGACGGCCGCGAATCTGGCCGACCAGATCGAGGCCTCGGGACGCGACTGGCGGGTCGCGGCCCAGAACTACCCGCTGGGCTGCTTCACGGGCGCATCGGCGTCCGATGGAGCCGACGGCTCGGGCACGTATACGCGGAAGCACAACCCCGCGATCAGCTTCACCCAGATCTCGGGCGACCCGGCCCGCTGCGCCAAGATCACCGACTTTGCCCACTTCAATCCGGCGGTCGCGAACTACTGGATGATCATCCCAAACATGTGCAACTCGATGCACGACTGCGACATCAAGACCGGGGATACGTGGCTCAAGGCGTTCCTCCCGACGATCCTCGACTCACCTGCGTTCAAGGCCGATGGCCTCATCGTCATCACGTGGGACGAGGGATCGACCAAGATCGGAGGCGGCGGCAAGGTCGCCACGATCTTCATCAGTCCGAAGGGCAAGATCGTCTTCAGCTCCCCAACCGCCCACACCCACTACTCCCTGCTCCGGACGATCCAGGAGCTGTGGGGGCTGCCCTGCCTCGCCAAGAGCTGTTCCGCCAATACGATGCGAGAATTCTTCCCATAGGTCCGGGTGCTGGCCCCATGCCGGGCGTTCGCCGATCCTGCCAACGGCATACCCCCCAGGAGTATCGAGAAGCGTGCTACGATTGGGCAAATGACAGATTCGAACGCATCCTCCCCGTTCGGGGGGCTCTCCATCGCCTTCGCTCCCGACGCCCCGGTTTCAGCCGCCGGCGCCCCGATCTCGATCTCGGACCGGCCAGGACGAACGGAGGCCAAGGTCGTGATCGTCGGGTCCGGTCCAGCCGGCCTGACGGCGGCGATCTATGCCGCACGGGCGAACCTCGAGCCGATCGTGATTGCCGGTTCCGCGGCCGGTGGCCAGCTGATGCTGACCAGCGACGTCGAGAACTACCCGGGCTTTCCGGATGGCATCCAGGGACCCGAGCTCATGGCCGCCTTCCGGGCGCAGGCCGAGCGATTCGGGACCCACATCGTCGACGTGGACGTCGAGCGGGTCGATTTCTCAAGCCGCCCATTCCGACTCTGGGCGCGGGGTGTCGAGTATCGGGCCCAGTCGGTCATCGTGGCGACCGGCGCATCGGCCATGTGGCTCGGGCTGGAGAGCGAAACGCGGCTGCGCGGTCGTGGGGTTTCCGCCTGCGCGACGTGCGACGGGTTCTTCTTCAAGGACCGCGAGATCGCGGTCGTCGGGGGCGGCGATACGGCCTTCGAGGAGGCGAACTACCTGACGCGGTTCGCGACCAAGGTCCACATGCTCCACCGGCGCGACGAGTTCCGAGCCAGCCGGATCATGGTCGACCGAGCGCTCGCCAATCCGAAGATCGAAATCCACACGAACACCGGCATCGACGAGGTCCTCGGCGAATCGAAGGTCGAAGCGCTTGCCCTCCGGGACACCGTGACCGGCGAGGCGCGGAACCTCCCGGTCCAGGGGCTGTTCATTGCCATCGGACACAGGCCGAACACGGAGGCGTTCGCCGACGTCCTCGAGGTCGATGCCAAGGGCTACCTGGTTGTCCACGATGAGACCAACTCGAAGATCGAGGGTGTCTTCATCGCGGGCGACGTCCATGACCATCGATACCGCCAGGCGGTGACGGCGGCCGGCGACGGTTGCCGCGCGGCCAT
>JANMPD010000210.1:0-6221 GCA_031369685.1 Chloroflexota bacterium
GTCAGGCGTCCATCGAAGACATCGACCTCGATCGGGCTGCCTTCGCCGACGGACGCGTCGAGGTAGACCGTCCCGACGGTCGCGCCGGTCGTGTAACCGAAGGCCGCGCTTCGAAGTCGCCCGACGACCTCACCATCGATCCGGACGGCCTCCCCACCGTAGATCGGTGCCCAGGTGTCGCCGCCGACCGTCACGGTCCGAAGCCGTCGCGTCAGGCCCTCTGCGGCGGCCTCCCTCGACGCGACGAGCGCGTAACGACCGACGAAGTCGCCCTTGCCGAGGCGAACGAACAGTCCCATGCCGGCTTCGAACGGCGAATCCTGGGTCGTCAGCTCGGCGCCGTAGTAGCGGAATCCCTTCTCGAGCCGGAGCGAATCGATGGCCCGATAGCCGACCGGTTCGAGGCCCGCCTCCGCGGTTGCCGCGGCACGCTCGAGCGCGTCCCACACGCCGACGGCCTCGGCCCGCGGCATCGTGAACTCCCAGCCGAGCTCGCCGGCGTAGCTGATCCTGGTGGCGAGGACCCGCGTTGCCGGTGGGCCGATCCGGATCTCGCGCGCCGTGCGCATCGGGATGGCGGGATCCGAGACGTCGTCGGCGGACGCGAGCGAAAGCACGTCGCGTGCCCGCGGACCCCAGCAGCCGATGACCGTCAGGTCATCGGTCACGTCCCGGATCTCGACGGCGGCGCCGGGTTCCGCGTTGGCCCGAACCCAGCCCATGTCGGCGGCCAGGTAGCCGGCCCCGGTCAGCACGCGGAAGTGGCCATCCGCGAGCCGGGTGATCGTAACGTCGGCGAGCATGCCCCCGCGTTCGTCCAGGAACTGCCCGTAGACCGCGGCGCCGACCGGCCGATCGACGTCGTTGGCGCAGACCCGCTGGAGCAGACCGAGCGCCGCTGGTCCCCGGACCTCGAACTTGCCGAACGACGAGAGGTCGATCATCCCGACGCGTTGGCGAACGGCTCGATGCTCGTCCCCCACCCGATCGAACCAGTCGGGCCTGGCCCAGCCATCGCGCCTGGGTAGGCGACCCGCACGTCGCCACGGCGATCCCGGGCGATGCAGGTCGGCGCGTTCCCAGCCGGCCCTGGTGCCGAAGACCGCGCCCGTGTCCTGCAGCCGGCCGTGGAGCGCGGACAGTCGTCGGGGCCGGCCTGCCTCGTCCGCATCATACGGAAAGCGGAGCCGGTAGTAGTCGGAATAGGTCTCGCGCGCGAGGCCCGCGACCCACGCGGGATCGCGGTACGTATCGGCGAATCGCCAGGCCCGATAGGCGGCCACGTCCACGCCTGGATCGTCGGCGGTGATCCAGCCGGCGAGCGCCCGGCCGATGCCCCCGCCGCCGCCGAACCCGTTGAGGGACAGTCCGGCCGCCATCCAGAAGCCGCGGATTCCCGGCATCGGCCCGAGGAGCGGATTGGCGTCGGGGGTCATCGCATCGGGATGGCAGACCAGGCGGATCGCTTCCGCGTCGGCCAGGAACGGGAACCGGCGGATCGCGCCGTCCAAGAGGGGCGCGAACCGCTCCCAGTCCGGGGGCAGGGACGTGGCCGCGTGATCCCACGGAACGCCGTCGAGCCAGCGGGCCCGTGGCTCGGCCTCGTACCCGCCAAAGACCATGCCACCGTGCTCGCTTTTGCCATACACGAGGTTGTCCGGGTCGCGGAAACACGGCATGTCCCGCGGCAGCTCGTGGCCCGGGACAGCCTTCAACGCTACATGCTGATGGTCCACCGGGGTGGACGGGACGAACGCCCCGACCATCGCCGCGACCTGGGGCGCCCACATCCCCGCGGCGTTGACGACGATCTCAGCGTCGATCGGTCCGCGATCGGTGAGGACGCGCCGGATCTCCCGGTTGGGCGACAGCTCGAACCCGATGACGCGGGTGTTGAGCTGGAACCGGACACCGAGCGCGCGAGCCGCATCCGCGACCGCATGCGTCGCGGCATGCGGGTCGAGGAATCCGTCGCCCGGGATGTGCACGCCACCGAACAGAGAATCGGGCGAGATCGCCGGCATCAGCGCTCGAGCCGCGTCGGCCGAGATCACGCCGGCATCGAGGCCAATGCCTCGAGCCCGGCTGGCCGTCCGCTCGAGCTCGTGCAGCTGCTCCGGGGACGACGCCAGCCGGACACTCCCGACCCGCTCGAACACGCCGAGCCGTTCGTAGAGCTCCACGCTGTAGCGCCGGAACCGCATCATCGTGTTCGACGGGTTGAACATCGTGACGAGGCCGGCGGCCTGGCAGGTGGAACCAGCGGTCAGCACGGCCTTCTCGACGAGCACTACGTCCGTCCAGCCTGCCTCGGCGAGGTGATACGCGACGCTGCAGCCGGTGATCCCGCCGCCGATGACGACAACCCTGGCCTGGTCCACGTTCCGGGTGCCCTCCTCGTCTGGGTGAGTCGACGATCTCGTCGACCGTAGCCTCGTCCGATGCCACGACGGTTACGCCGTACGGTAGCGGCTCACCGGGACCCTCGCGAGGCCCCCGCGCGCCTACAATCCGCGCATCCCAATTCGGATCGGAGTTTGAGAGCATCCATGCCGCGCGACCAGAACGCTGTCGTGATGGATCGAGCCGCCCTCGAACGCGAGGTCGATCGCGTCGTCGGGGCGGTCGCGGATCGCGGTCGGGTGATCCGCGTGCTCGGCTCGATCGCCGTTGCCCTCCACTGCCCCAACGCGGGCGCGCTGATCGCAGGCTTCAACCGCGCCTACGCGGACATCGACTTCGTGGCCTACAAACGCGACGCCCGAGAAGTCGCCGCGGGGATCGGCGCGCTCGGGTACATCGAGGATCGCCAGATCTTCATCTTCTCCGAGGGCCGTCGAGCCATCTTCGATCACCCGTCGGCCGATATCCATATCGACGTCTTCTACGATCGGCTCGAGTTCTGCCACGTGATCCCATTGGACGGGCGGCTCGAGGCCGATGCGCCGACGATCCCGCTCGCCGAGCTTCTACTCTCCAAGCTCCAGATCGTGAAGCTCAACGAGAAGGACGTCGTCGACGCGATCCTGCTCCTGCTGGACCATCCCCTCGGGTCGGGTGACGCCGACACGATCGACATCGATCGGATCGCCGCGCTGGCGGCCGCGGAGTGGGGCCTCTGGCGCACACTCACGATGAACCTCGAGAAGGTCGCCGCCCTGGTGGCAACGTATCCGCAGCTGGATGACGGACAGCGAGGGCGCGCCGCAGAGGCGGTCGCGACGGTGAAGGCCGCGATCGATGCCGTGCCCAAGCCGCTGGCGTGGCGTATGCGGGATCGCGTCGGCGATCGTCGCCAGTGGTGGACCGACGTGGACGAAGTCCGCTAGGCCGAATCCAGGACCCGTACGGCCACGGCATAGTCCGGGCCAGTTGCATTGGCCAGGAGTCGATCGAAGTGCTCGCCGGCGTAGGCGACGAAGTCGACATCAAGGGTGCTGACCCCCTGCTGGAGGACGCCCCACATGGCTTCGCGGAAGTCCGACACGATCCGCATCAGGTAGATCCGCGCCAGGCGTGCGGGACGAGCCGAACCCTCGTACGCCGCCAGCAGGATGGCGTCCTCGGCCGGCGTGAGACCGTGGTTGACGGAGAAGTTTCCGAGATCGAAGAACGGATCGCCGAGGCCCGCATACTCCCAGTCGACGATGCGAATACGATCGCCATCATCGATGAAATTGGCGTTGAGCAGGTCGTTGTGGCACGGCCGGATCTCCACCGGAGCGCGGAGAAACGCGACCTCGATCTGGCGCGCGATGACCATCGCGTCTTCGTATGCGGCGGGAATATCGACGCCTCGGGCCATCGCCAGCGCACGGTACGCCTCAACGATACGGAACGGGATGAACAGTCCAGGAATCGCGGGGCCGTCATGGAACCGGCGGATCGAATCGGCCACCCGGCGGATCGTCGAGGGTTGGTGGACGGCCTCGTCCGTGACCGGGCCGCCCACGATGAACTTCGTCACCAGGTAGCCCTCGGGGCGGATGAAGGCCACGACCTCGGGCCCGACACCCACGCCAGCCGCGGCAACCGTCGCTGCGTGCTCGACCTCGCGAGAGATCCCCAGGAGATGGGTGTCGTTGCCGGCCAGCCGGACGACGTAGCGGTCATGGGCGCCGGCTGCGTCGATCATGAAGTTCCGGTTCGTGATCCCGCCGGACAACGCCGTGAACGCCAGAGCACGGCCGGCCAGGTCGGGAACCCGCTGCATCGCGAGGGTTAGATCGTCCCGGAGCTCGCCCCGCAGCTCGTCGTCGGGAGTGGGGTCACTGGTCGTGGTCACGGTGCGATCCTCGTCGTCTCCGGTACTACGCCTCGCATCATGCCCGAATCAAGACGGCGCGACGGGGTCCGTCACGCCGTTTCGATGCGGAAGAAGAACCCGGGAGATCGACCCGCCGACCTCCCGGTGGGAACGTCGTCTACCCGATCATCGCCTCGCCGGTAGCGGCATCGGCTTCAACATCGGCGGCCCGTCCTCGAACCTCGAGAATGTAGTAGATGGCGCCGAAGAAGAGGATGACGCCGACGATGACCTCGAACATCGGCCAGTTCGGCAAGTTTTCGATCGTCTTCCCGAACGGCTTGAAGAAGATTCCGAAGCCCGGATTGGTGAATCCACGCCCGTCGCCTCCGAACTCGCCGAACAGGGCCTTGTCCTGCCAGAGGCTGAAGTTGATCAGCATCACCCCACCCCAGATCAGCGCGAGCACGTTCACGAGCATGCCCCAGCGTCCGAGGTTGAACCATGCGGGCTTGTGCGGCCATCCGTTCCGGCGGGCCATCAGCACGCCGACGTTGCACAGGAAGTAGCTGAGATAGATCAGGCCCGTGGCTGCGATGGACATGTAGAAGCCACCGAGCGGGCCCACCACGAGAATGGGCAACGCCGCGAGGACACCCACGGCGATCGCCGCATTGGCGGGTGTCTTGAAGGACTTGTTGACCTGCCCCCATACCGAGCCGAGCGGCAGGTGCCGGTCGCGGCTCATCGAGAACATCATCCGGGTTGCCGCGCCCTGGATGGCCAGGGTGCAGACGAACACGGAGGCCAGGATCACGAACAGATAGAGCTCGCCCAGGGTGATCCCAGCGAACAGCTCCGTCGTGAGCACGGCGATAATCGTCGTGGCAATCGGGAAGCCGCCCAACTGGCCTTCGGCCATGGCGTCCGGGATGCTCGGGATTGCGAGGATGACGCCGAGGAGAAAGACCGCCCCAATGGCTCCGGAGATCCAGAGCGACGAAAGAACGCCGCGCGGCGCTTGCCGCCCCGGGTCGATCGTCTCCTCACCGAAGGTACCCGCGGTGTCGAAGCCGTACACGATGAACAAGGCCATGAACATGCCGAGCGTGAACGCGGGCAGGTAGCTGCCTCCCGTCGCCGCCTCGGAACCGCCCGTGTCGAACAGGATTGCCGGCGACTGGTGATTGGCAAAGAACAGCAGGATGAGCGCGAATACGAACATCCCGAGAATTTCGGTCGCCACACCCAGATTGTTGAGAATTGCCAGAAGCCGGACACCGAAGGCGTTGATCATCGTTGTCACAACGAGCGTTGCCAGCGACACGAACGTGAACATCGTGGTCACGCCGGTCGGATCCGGGCTCTCGAGGAAGGGCACCTCGCCCACTGGTCCGTGGATGCCGTCGATGACGAACGCCACGATGACCGCGACTGCCGTCACGGTGACCACCTGCGCCCAGAAGTAGAACCAGCCGGTGAACCAGCCGAGCGTCCGGTTGGACAGACGCTTGGACCACTGGTAGATCGATCCGGCCACGGGGAAGTGGCTGGCGAGCTCGGCAAAGACGAGCGCAACGAGCGTCTGGCCGGCGATCACGATGGGCCACGACCAGAAGAACGCCGGACCTCCGAGGCCGATCCCGACGCCGAAGTTCCCGAAGGAACCCGTCGAAACGCTGATGAAACTGAAGGCGATGGCAAAGTTGCTCAGGAACCCGAGGGTTCGCCGCAACTCCGGCTTGATGCCGAGGGACCGCAGATGCGCGTCGTCGCGCGCGGCCTGCTCGGCATTGCTTGTACCTGGACCCGACACAATTCCCTCCTCAACCACCACGGGTACTGCCCGTGAGACAGACCTCTTTCGGAGAAACGCGGGGACGCGTGGGCTCGCGCGACAGACCCTCCCTTGTCGTCGACCGTTCGGCGGAGCATAGGAGTGCTGGTCACGGGAATCAAGGAGCGTTTCATGACC
>JANMPD010000126.1:0-9096 GCA_031369685.1 Chloroflexota bacterium
CTGCTCGGCGAGCTCTCGATCCTGCTGGGCGAAGTCGAGCTGGTAGGAGACCTCCGCCAGGATGTCCGTGAAGGTTTCGCCGGACAGGAACGTCTCGAGGAGCGACGTCCGATCGGTGTCGTAGGCCTGACGAATCCGATCTGCCAGCATCGCCTTGCGGGCGGCGAGCTCATCGAGCTTGCGAGCCTCTCGGGCCTCGAGGTCCGAGAGCTCGAGATCGAGTTTGGCGACCTGCATGCCGAGGGCCTGGACGTCAGCCTGCGCGGAGGCCACGGACACGGTCGCCTGGACCACCTCGCTCCGTACCGCGGTCAGGTCAGTGTTGATCGTGCCGAGCGACGTCTTGGTCGTGGCGAGCGTGGCCGCGAGCACCTTCTGCTGCCGCGTCAGGTTCGTGACCTGCGCCTTCTGCTTCGCGATCTGGGCCTCGAGGGCCTTCTGCTTCGCGATCGCATCCGACAGGGCGTCGGCGGACACCGGACGCACCGGCGCGGCTACGAAAGCGCCGCCGAGGAGGGTCGTCATGACAAGGAGGAGCAGCACGCCACGGCCCGGGCCACGGTGGGTCGGCCGGGACCAGCCCCGCTGGTCAGGCGTTCGGCGGCGCATGAGTGGCGTCGTCATCATGCGAACGATCTCCGTCGCGTGCGAGGTTTCGCGTTCGGTTCGCTCGCCGGGTGAGACCGCCGCTCCACGTTGGGCACCACGTTGGAACGACTACCGGCAACGGCGGGATCATACTCCACCCTGTCACGCACACGTCCTTGCCGGCCCAGCCGGTGGCATCGTGAGGCTGGAGGCCCCTCGGCTACAAGGCTCTAGAGGCCCCTCGACACCGTCAGCGCCCAGACGGCGCCGATGATCAGGAACGGCCCGTAGGGCACGTAGCTCTTGAGCGTGATCCGGCGCAGGACAAGGAGGACCACGATGCCGACGGCCGCGGCCAGCGCACCGACGATGACCATCGCGATCAGGCGCACCGCGCCGGACAGCAATCCGATCCCGAACAGGAGCTTCAGGTCGCCGATCCCGATGGCCCCGGCCCCGAATGGGATGGCAATCACGAACAGGATGACGGGAATGCCAACCGCCACGGCCGCGGCCGCGAGCAGGTCGCCCGGCGAGCGGACGAACGGCCCGAGCCCGGCGATGAACCCGGCGAGGGCATACAGGACGATCGGTAGCGTGATCACGTCGGGCAGGAGACGCTGGTCGAGGTCGGTGGCGAACAGCAGGGTGAGCGCCACCATGAGGATCCCCAGGTAGAGCAGGGCGCCCGGCTCGGACTCGAATCGCAGGACCAGCAGCGCCTGAGCTGCCGCGCCGAACACGACTACGGCCGCGGTTCTCCAGTCCATGTTCCGAATGGATCCATCGTCATGGGCGGGCCAGCGAGCCGCGATCCGATCGGCGATCAGACCCCAGACGGCGCCGCCAATCAGGGCGAAGACGAGCGGCACGGTCATCGCGGGCGGCGTGGCGTCATCGCGGGCGGCGTGGCGTCATCGCGGGCGGCGTGGCGTCATCGCGGGCCCCGTCGCGTCATCGCGGGCCCCGTCGCGCCATCGCGGGCGGCGTCGCGTCATCGCGGGCGGCGTCGCGTCATCGCGGGCCCCGGCGCGTCATCGCGGGCGGCGTCGCGTCGGCGTCATCGCGGGTCTCGTCGCGTCATCGCGGGTCTCGTCGCGTCATCGGACGTAGCGCGGGGACGCTCAGGCCGGCCGGGCGCCGGCCAGCGCGAGCTCCACGAGCGTGGCGTGGGACGAGCCACTGGCCCCGCGCGCAGCGAACGGCTTGGTCTTGGTGTAGTAGGCCGTGCCAGCGATATCGAGATGGACCCACGGCTTCGTGACGAACTCGCGCAGGAAGAGGGCGCTCTTGATGAGGCCACCCTCGCCGCTGCCGCTGTTCACCATGTCGCCGTACCACGATTCCATGTCGACCCAGTAGTCCTCGACCATCGGCATCTGCCAATAGCGCTCGCCGGCGCGATTGCCGGCACCCAGGACCTGGTCCGTCCACGCCTGCTCGTTGCCGAACGCGCCGGCCACCATGTCGCCGAGCGCGCGGGAGACCGCACCCGTGAGGGTCGCGACATCAACGAGATGGGTTGCGCCGAGTTGCTCGGCATAGGTCATCGCATCCCCGAGGATGAGGCGCCCTTCGGCATCGGTGTTCGTGATGTCGACCCACTTGCCGTTGAGCGCCTTCACCAGGTCGCCCGGGCGGGATGAGTGCGGCCCGGGCATGTTCTCAACCGCCGGAGCGACCGCGAGCAGCGGGGTTCCGGGTGCCAGGCGGGCAACCGTTGTGATCGCCGCGATGACCGTACAGGCACCGGTCTTGTCCATCTTCATCTCTTCCATCCGGTCGGATGGCTTGATGCTGATGCCGCCGGAATCGAAGCACACGCCCTTGCCGACCATCGCGAGATGGCGGTCCAGGGCATCGCGTTCACCCTTCTTGCCGGAGCGCATCACGATCATCCGCGGCGGATTGTCGCTGCCGCGACCGACGGCCATGAACATGCCCATTCCCATCTCGGTGGCCTTCTCGGGCCCGATCACGTCGACCCACAGACCGTGCTTCTTACCCAGGGCCCAGGCCTCCTCGGCGAGCACCTCGGGGCTGACGTCATTGGCCGATCGGTTGGCCAGCGTCCGGGCCAGGTTGGCGCCCTCGCCAATGATCTGGCCCCGGCCGGCAGCTGCGGTCAGCGCGCCGACGTCCGCCGTCGGCGGCACGGCGAGGGTCAATTCGTCGAGAACCGGCGGGGCCGTCTTGACGTTCTCCCGATAGATCGTCGCGGGGTCATAGCTGCCCTCGATGACACCGCGAGCAACCAACGACGCAATCGTCTCAGGCTCGGCATCAACGGCACCGATCAACGGCTCGAGCCAGAAGACCATCGACTTCGCGTGGCGACCACCGAGCCGGTGCATCGCGGCGGCTGCCGACCGGACCACCGTCTCGCGATCGAGGTGATCGGCGGACCCAACGCTGAGGAGCATGATTCGCTCGGCCTTGACATCGCCGGGCGCCGCGAGGGCCGAGGTGTAGCGCTTGGTCCGAAGCTCACCGAAGGCCTGCAGCGCCCGAAGCTCGCCTCGAGCGCGCCGGTCGAGCTCACCCAGCGGCCCGGTCCAGTCCGGCTCGCCGACGATCGGCACGACGAGTACGTCGCCCGGAATGTCCCATGGTCGATCGACTGCCACGCGCGTTTGCACGGATCGTGTCCTCCCGGAAGGCCGCTCCGTGTGCGCTGGAAGGGCCCGATGTCTATTGGAACCCGAGTGTATCTCAGGCCGAGGGCGATCCGGAGTCCGGTACGGCACGACCGAACGAGCTCAGGGCATCCCGCGAACTCAGCGCGTCGAGGGCAAGACCGAGGCGTGCCCGCGCCTGGTCAATCGCGATGACCGCCTGGTTCAGTCCGCCCTGACCGACATCGGCGAGGATCACCACGAGTCCCTTGGTGTCGGGCGGCAGGTCCGCCCGGGCGAGGCCCTCCTCACGGAATGCGGAACGCACGGCATCGTCGATGACGCCACCCGAATCACGCAGCGCGCCATAGAGATCCATGAGGGCCTCGTCGTATCGCCGGTTGCGCCGCGTCCACTCGTCGAGGGTCGAAACGTCGGTCGTATTGGCAAGTTGGTTTCGAATGTCGAGAGCCTCGTCAAGTTGGGCAATGGCCGCATCGAGGGTTGTCAGGGCCCCGAGGTAGTCAGACGAACGCCCCCTTGCGGCTGCCGAGCCAACCGTGGCGTCGTGCGACGCGAGCAGGCTGATCAACCTCGAAGCCTGGAGGCTTCGGCTCGTCAGGGTCGTCCACGATCGTCCGAGCCCTTCGGTGGCGTCGAGGGCCGACAGCAGGCCGGCGCGCTTCGCCAGGACCTCGGTGTTGTAGGTGAGGATGTCGGCCGGCGCTCGCCCGGGCAGGATCGCGAGTGCATCGCGCAGGGCAGCCGAGTTCGTTTCGATGGTATCGGCGAGCGATGTCCCCTCGGCAAGGGCATCCCCGAACGGTTCCTGATCATTCGCGGAGAGCGAGGCGATGGCACCGCGAGCCAGAACCGCGAGTCGGTCCGCGTCCGCGGCAATGGCCCCGAGTTCCGCCTCGGCACCGTCGAGGGCGCCGCCGAGCTTCGAGTCTCCGGCCCACGTGAGTTCCGCGCGGGCTGCAGTCCCCGGAGGATGCGACCACAGGGCGACCACGCCGGCACTGCCGATGGCGATGGCCAGCAGGAGCGCGGCGAATCCGATCCCGACGATCATCCGGAACAGCCAGCGCAGCCGCCTTCGAATCTTCACGCCCTGAGCGTAGCCGCTCTGGCGCCACGTCGCGGCAGGGGACGCGGGAAAAGACGCGGCCGGATCCGCCGCAGTCACGTCGCGACGACCGGTCGCGGCGCCGCGCCACGTAGTCACGTCGCAGCAGCGTCGGCCCCGTAACATCGCGGCATGCAAGGCACTCCTGATACTCGAGAAGATGTCCGCGGTCCGTATGCGACCGGCCGGGCGATCCCGGATGCCGTCGCGCGGCTGATCGAGCGGATGCCCAAGGCCGAGCTGCATCTGCACCTCGACGGCTCGCTGCGCGTGGACACGGCGCTCGCGATCGCCCGTACGCGCGGCGTCGACGCGCCGACCACCTGGGCCGGCATGAGCGGTGTCCTCGTCGGCCCGCCTCGATCGCCGGATCAGGCGGATCTGCTCCGCGCGTTCGACCTGCCCATCGCGTTGATGCAGGATGCCGATGCCCTCGAGCGCATCACCGCCGAGCTGGTCGAGGACAAGGCCGCCGACCAGGTTCGCTACCTGGAGATCCGCTGGGGGCCACTCCTCCATGTCGCCGGTGGGCTGTCGCTCGAAGCCGGGATCGATGCGGTCGTATCGGGGGCAGCGCGGGCGGCGGCCCGCTCCGGGTCCACCGTGCGCCTGATCTGCACCGCGCTCCGATCCCATGACGCCGAAGCGAACGTCACCCTCGCGGAAACGGCCGCGCGCTTCCTGGGCCGCGGCCTCACGGGTTGGGATTTCGCGGGGCCCGAGGCGCGGTTCCCCGATCCCACCGTCGCCGCGCGGGCATTTGATGCGGCCCGTGCCGGCGGTCTCCGGATCACACTCCATGCTGGCGAGTGGGGCGGCGCGGCGCAGGTCCGGCGCGCGCTCGCGATGAAACCAGAGCGGATTGCGCATGGACCGGATGCCGCCGACGACCCTGAGCTCATGGCCGAACTTCGGGATCGGGGCATCTGCCTGGACCTGTGCCCGACCTCGAACGCCCAGGCCACGATCGTGCCGTCGGTCGCCGACCACCCGCTGGCGCGTCTGTTTCGAGCCGGGAACCCGGTCACCCTCAACACCGACGACCTCACGGTCAGCGACCTGACTCTGTCCAGCGAATATCGGAACGCCGTCGAGCGAATCGGGCTCACGCTGCCCGAACTCTGGGCGATCGATCGCTTCGCGCTCGACGTGGCTTTTGCCGATGTCGCGACCCTCGCCCCGCTCCGAGCCGAGTTCGACGCCTGGGCAGGTGGGATCCCGGAACTGGGCGGCGGGTAAGGTCTCGCCGCTCGGGAGCTCGCCGCGGGGGTTCGCCGCAGCGAGCCGCGCCGCGTGGCATCGGGCCACTCCTCGCCGCGTCGCGCCGAGTGGGCTCACTCGGGGCTCGCCCGGGCCTCTCCAAGCCATCGCCGCGTAGCACTTTCCTGCCAGATCGACTTGGGTGGTCGCCAAGGCACACCAATCGACCGAATCCGGCCCGATTCAGGTCACGAGTCCGAGCACTCTGAGCGTGGATTGCCGCTCTGGGTCGGGCATGGAGCCCGAATTCCGAGCCCTGTCGACCGGGGATGTCGATGTGGCAGGGAATCGCCGCGGTTGCCGGCAGGGGCGGGCGCCGAGGGTGCAGCACCGCGCGAGCAAGATCTGCGCCCGCCCGCGCTGCGCCAGCCCCGCGCTGCGCCAGCCCCGCGCTGCGCCTGGGCCTGCGTCCGCGGTGCGCCGGCACGGGCGCAGATCCCGGAACCCGACTCAGCCCGCGGCGGCCAGCTCGTCCAGGATCGATGCCAGCTCGGCCGCGTCCGAGGCAACCGCCGTGGGTCGCTGATCGGCGGGGAGCGCCGCGGCCTGTGAACGCGTCGAAACCCCGGTCAGCATCAGCACGCTTCGCGCCCCGACCGCGTGAGCCGCGGCAATGTCCGTGAGCAGCCCATCCCCGATCACGACCGCGCTGGCCGGATCCGCGCCCACGGCCCGTGCCGCCTCCTCGAGGAGCAACGGTTCGGGCTTGCCGATCACGAGCGGCGAAACGCCGCTCGCGGCCTCGATCGCGGCGATGACGCTGCCGGCGCCCGGTCGCAACCCGCGCTCTGTCGGATACGTTGGATCGCGGTTCGTGGCGATGAACCGCGCGCCCGCCCGGACGCAATCGACCGCCGCGGCGATGCGCAGGTACGTCAGCTGCGGATCGAGCCCGGCGATGACGGCATCGGGATGGCCGGCAGCGGCCCATCCATCGAGCCCCTCCTTGGCCATTCGTTCCGCGGCATAGGCCGACGTGACGACATCGAGCCCGACGTCTCGCAACTCGCGATCAAGCCCCGAGGCGCCCACGGTCAGCACCCGGCGGATCGCGGGCTCGCGCTCGGTGACGTAGAGCGCGGTGGCTCGCGGCGCACTGATGACGCGATCCGCGGTGACCGGTGCGCCCAGCGCGGCCAGCCGCGTCACGTAATCGGCGCGATAGTGCATCGAGTTGTTCGTGACGTAGACGACGTCATCGCCGATGGCAGCGCGCTCGGCCAGGAGCGCGGCAACACCCGGAACGGGATCGGTCCCGCGATAGACGACGCCATCGAGGTCAACGAGCAGAAGCATGGGTGCGGATGCTAGCCGGTAGGATGACCCGGTGCCGACAACCACCCGATTGATCCCACCCAGAGCCCGGACATGACCCGCCGCGCGAATCGCCCGATCGCTCCGGCGCCTCTGCCGCCCGGGGCTGCCGCGACGTCGGATCCGATGTCCGGCGTGGAGCGCGTCTTCATCGATGGTTCCAACCTGCTGTTCGCGCTGGGGCGCGGGCCCGCACGTGAGAACCGGCCGGCCATGGGTGGCGCCCCGCCCCTGCCGCCGGGCGCGATCATCGGGCGGCTCCGTGCCGCGTTTCCACCGGCGGTCAGCGTGGAGCTCGTGTTCGATGGCCGGGCGCTCGGCGGGGTCAACGGTCGCCTCGCAACAGGACTGCGCGTGTCCTACTCGGGCAATGAAACGGCCGACCGGCTCATCGACGAGGGGGTTCTCGCACAACTCAACGCCGACGGTCCCGCCGGCACGTGGGGCATCCTCGTGGTGACCGACGATCGAGGTCTGCGCAACCTCGTGGTTTCCAAGGGCGCTCGGGTCGCCGGTACCGCGTGGCTGGCTCGCCGGATCGGACAGTCGTTCGACGATGCACCCTCGCGGGGTGGGCCGGGCGGCAGATCGCGCGGTGGCGCGTCCGGCGGCGGCTCGGGGTCTGGCGGCGGCTCCGGTGGGCGTCCCGACCAGGGGCGTGCCACGCGGCGCGGTGGTCCATCGATTCCCGGGCCAAAGGCGGGCACGACCATCGGTCATCGACGGCCGCCGCGGGCTCCGGACATGCCGGACCGGGATTGATCCCGGCTGCTAGGATTTCGGCGTGATTGAAGCTCTCCAGCAGGCATGGCACGCGCTCATCGGCGCCCTCACCAACATCATCACGCCCGACTGGGGGGCACTGATCGGGCTGCTCCCGATCTTCCTGCTCATCGGCGTGGTCGGCCCGCTCGTTTCGCTGCTCGCCTTGGGCTGGTTCATCTACGTCGTTCGCGCGCCACGAGCGAAGTTGGCCATCATCGAAGGTCCGATCCTCGCGGATACATCGAGCGGCGAGCCGATCTATCCATCCGGGGAACCATACTGCCCGAACGACTCGCTCATCTATCGATCGGGCGCCACGCGCTGCGACGTCTGCAGCCGTGAACTCCTGGTTCGATGTCCGAAATGCGAGGCGGGCCGGCAGGCGCGCATCGATACCTGCGGCAACTGCGGACTCGTCCTGAAGATCGAGAATCGCGGCCGGGCCCTTCGTCCGACCGGTCCGCCGCCCGGAGGCGCAGCCGCCGCCTGATGCGGTGAACGGATCGGGACGGGCCCTCGGCGCGCGCGGAGGCCGCATATCGAAGCGGTATGAAGCACAAATCGAACTGATCGGAACTCGTGCCAGCGTCCTGGCGTCGCGGAGACACTCATGGAATCGATTTCGCAGCTCCTGTTCACCATCGGGTCCGTGATCCTCGCCGTGGGCTTTGCCGCCCACATCGGGCACGCGGTCCTCCTTGCGAACGGACGTCGCGCCACGGCGGCGATCTCATCCCTCACGACACGGGCTCCGCAGCCGGCCTGGGCCGGCGTCGCCTCGGGATCGTTCGTCCAGGCACGAGCCGCGGCCGCTGCCTCCGGCCCGCCATCGTTCGCTGCCGGGAGCTCGCTGTCCGGCGCGGCGTACGGGCTTGCCATCCTCGCGTTCACTTCGATGGCCGGCTCCCTGCTCCTCCGCGCGATCATCGTTGGGCGCGGCCCGTGGGGCAACCTGTTCGAATTCACCGTCGCGTTCGCGACCTCGATCATCGGCGGCTACCTCGTACTGTCGCGCCGCTATGCAATTCGATCGATCGGCTTCGTGCCGATCGGCGTGGCGCTTGGTCTGTCGCTCTATGCCGCGTCGCTGCCGTCGAAGATCGCGCCACTGGTCCCGGCGCTCCAGAACGCGCCGCTGCTCACGATCCACGTCGGCATGGCGATGCTCAGTTACGGCATTTTCGCCACGTCCTTCGGGGCCGGCGTCGGCTACCTGATCCAGGGCCGCGAGGATCGATTCTCGTGGCTGCCTTCGCACCGTGTCCTCGATGAGGTCGCCTATCGCGCCGTCATCATCGGGTTCCCGATCTTCGCGACCATGATCATCCTCGGTTCGTGGTGGGCTTCGATTGCCTGGTCCCGCTACTGGGGCTGGGACCCCAAGGAAACCGCGGCCCTCGTCACGTGGCTGATCTACGCGATCTA